>NZ_QOBB01000275.1:0-8420 GCF_024704855.1 Burkholderia sp. HAN2018
CGGCGCCGCGCCCCGCGTTGCCGCGATCCTGGCCGCCGCGCGACGGCGTGCCGGGCGCTGCTGCCTCGTCGTCGAGGCGCATCGTCAGCGCAATCCGCTGGCGTTTCACGTCGACGTCGAGCACCTTCACCTTGACGACCTGGCCGGCCTTCACGACTTCGTGCGGGTCCTTGATGAACTTCGTCGACATCGCGGACACGTGGACCAGCCCGTCCTGGTGAACGCCGATATCCACGAACGCGCCGAACGCGGCGACGTTCGTCACGACGCCTTCGAGCGTCATGCCCGGCACGAGATCCGACACCTTCTCGACGCCTTCGCGGAACGTCGCGGTCTTGAACTCCGGACGCGGATCGCGGCCCGGTTTCTCCAGTTCGGACAGGATGTCGCGCACGGTCGGCAGGCCGAAACGCTCGTCAACAAATTCCGTCGGGGACAGGCCCGACAGCGCTTCGCGGTTGCCGAGCACGTCGTCGATGCGCTTGCTGATCTTCGCGAGCATCCGCTCGACGACCGGATACGCTTCCGGGTGCACCGACGAGCGGTCGAGCGGATTCTCGCCGCCGTTGATGCGCAGGAAGCCGGCGGCCTGTTCGAAGGTCTTGTCGCCGAGGCGCGGGACCTTGCGCAGGTGCTCGCGCGACGGGAACGGGCCGTTTGCGTCGCGGTAGTCGACGATGTTGCGCGCGAGCGTCGCGTTCAGGCCCGACACGCGCGCCAGCAGAGCGGCCGACGCGGTGTTCGCGTCGACGCCGACCGCGTTCACGCAATCCTCGACGACCGCGTCGAGCGAGCGGGCGAGTTCGCGCTGGTTCACGTCGTGCTGGTACTGGCCGACGCCGATCGCCTTCGGCTCGATCTTCACGAGTTCGGCGAGCGGATCCTGCAGGCGGCGTGCGATCGACACGGCGCCGCGCAGCGACACGTCCATGTCGGGGAATTCCTTCGCCGCGAGTTCGGACGCCGAGTAGACCGACGCGCCGGCTTCCGACACGACGATTTTCTGCAGGCGCAGCTCCGGGTGTTTCGCGATCAGCTCGCTCGCGAGCTTGTCGGTTTCGCGCGATGCGGTGCCGTTGCCGATGCTGATCAGCTCGGCCTGCGTCTGCGCGGCGAGGCGCGCGAGTTTCGCGATCGAGCCGTCCCAGTCGCGGCGCGGCTCGTGCGGGTAGATCGTATCGGTCGCGAGCACCTTGCCGGTGCGGTCGACGACCGCGACCTTCACGCCCGTGCGCAGGCCGGGGTCGAGACCGATCACGGCCTTCGGGCCGGCCGGCGCGGCCAGCAGCAGGTCGTTCAGGTTGCGCGCGAACACGCGGATCGCTTCGGTTTCGGCCGTTTCGCGCAGCTGCGTGAGGAGTTCGTTCTCGATGTGCGGCTGCACCTTCACGCGCCAGCACCAGCGGCATACGTCGGACAGCCATTTGTCGGCCGGACGGTTCTGGTTCGCGATGCCGAAATGGCGCGCGATCATCGCCTCGCCGGGATGCGGCACCTGGGCGTCGAGCTCTTCGCCGAGGCCGAGCTTGATCGTCAGCACGCCCGCGTTGCGGCCGCGGAACAGTGCGAGGGCGCGGTGCGACGGCACGGTCCTGATCGTTTCCGCGTAGTCGTAATAGTCGCGGAATTTCTCGCCTTCCTCGTTTTCCTTGCCCTCGACGACGGCCGACGACACGACGCCCTGGCTGTGCAGGTAATCGCGCAGCTTGCCGAGCAGCTCGGCCGTTTCGCCGAACTGTTCGGACAGGATGTCGCGCGCGCCGTCGAGCGCGGCCTTCACGTCGGCAACGCCCTTGTCGGCGTCGACGTAGGCGGCCGCCTCGGCCTGCGGGTCGAGCAGCGGGTTCGCGAGCAGGGCCTGCGCGAGCGGCTCGAGGCCGGCCTCGCGGGCGATCTGTGCACGGGTACGGCGCTTCGGCTTGTACGGCAGATAAAGGTCTTCGAGCACCTGCTTGCTGTCGGCCGCGTCGATCGCGGCGCGCAGCTCGTCGGTCAGCTTGCCCTGTTCGTCGATGCTCGACAGGATCGCCGCGCGGCGGTCCTCGAGCTCGCGCAGATACAGGAGGCGTTCCTCGAGCTGGCGCAACTGCGTGTCGTCCAGGTTGCCGGTCACTTCCTTGCGGTACCGGGCAATGAACGGAACGGTCGAGCCTTCGTCGAGGAGTTGCACGGCCGCCGCGACCTGGCGCGGCTGGACGGACAGTTCGGTGGCGATGCGCTGTACGATCTTGAGTGCTACGGTTTCCGTCATGTCGTGGATGATCTGCCTGCTGAAATCGCGGCGCGGGCCGGCAGGCCCGAAGCGGCGGGCTGCGTGGCGGGCCCGACGGGCCAGATGCCGCGGGTGAGTGAAGCGGGGCATTTTGCCATAAATGGCGGAGCGTCCAGCCGGGGGTGATAGAATTTGACACATGTCCCGCAGCTTTCCTACGACGTTGCCAACTTCCCGAATTTCTCTCGTCGCGCTCGGCGCAGCGCTCGCCGCGGCTTTGTCTGCCGGGCCTTCCAGCGCGTTCGCGCAAGCTTCGGGCGCCATCGCGCCGGCCGCCACCGCGGCCGCACCTGTGACGGCCGCGGCCGCACCGGATTTCGACGCCCGTCAAAAAGTGCTCAATCAACGCTCCGCGGAAAACGATTATCGTTATGCGGTGGCCGAGCACGATTGCTACAGCAAGTTCTTCGTCAATCACTGTCTCGGCAAGGCGCGTGACCAGATGCGCGACGAGCGGGCGAGCATCCGCCAGGAGCAGCTCGCGCTCAACGACGAGCAGCGGGCGGTGCGCGCGCAGCAGCGCGACCAGCAGCAGGCGCTGAAGCAGGCGCAGGACGCGGCGGAAGCGCCGCAGCGCGCGGCGAACGACGCGGCAAACGCCGCTGCGTTCCGCGACAAGCAGGAGCAGAATGCGCTGAAGCAGGCGCAGCGCGGCGCGGAAGGGCCGCAGCGCGCGGCGAACAAGCAGGCGTACGACCAGAAGCAGGGCGACTTCCAGCGCAAGCTCGACCAGGCGCACCAGCAGGCCGCGCAGAAGGCGCAGGAGCGGGCGGACAACGCCGCACGCTACGAGCAGAAGCAGAAGGAAGCCGCGCAGCACAAGGCCGACGTCGAGCGGCGTCAGAAGGAAGCGACCGAAAAGGCGCAGCAGAAGCAACAGCAGGGGCAGTAACGTGTTGGATTGATCCGGAATCAGTCTCGTGCGCGCTGGCACGCCAGCCGGCGCGCTGCTTCGATGAGGAGGCAAACATGCAAAACCGTCACACGGAACAGCAGCAGGAATTGCACAACCGTTTGGCTGCATTGCAGGAGCAGCACCAGCAGCTCGCTCGGGAGATCGAGCTGAAGGAAGGGCACTCCGACATCGACGACATCACGCTGCACCGGCTGAAGAAGGAAAAGCTGGCGGCCAAGGACAAAATCATTTTGCTGCAATCGCAGCTGGAACCGGATAAGCGCGCCTGAGCGCGGCCTGGCAAGCGCCGGCGCCGCCCGGGCGCTGGACACAGGAACGCTTGCCTTGAATTCACCGCTTGAAGCCACCCCCGATGCCCGGCACGACGTGTCGTCCGCCGGGCGCGCTCGTGCGCCCGAAGGCACCTTTGAACTGAGCCGCAAGCGCGTCGACGAACTCGACACGATTTTCGGCGAGGGCGGATTGCTGGCGCGCGCGCTCGACGGCTATCGGCCGCGTACATCGCAGATCGAGATGGCGCGCGCCGTCGCGTCCGCGATGGAAGCGTCCGCTCGCCGGATGCCCGAGCCCGAGATCTTCGAAACCCGCAAGCGGCCAGCGCGTCGCCTCGGCGACGGCGACAAGGCGGCCGAGACGGGCGCGGACGCCGCCGCAGCCGAGCCCGACAGCGATGCCGGGGACAACACGCTGATCGTCGAGGCCGGCACCGGGACGGGCAAGACCTATGCGTACCTCGTGCCCGCGATGCTGTGGGGCGGCAAGGTGATCGTGTCGACCGGCACGAAACACCTGCAGGACCAGCTGTTCCAGCGCGACATCCCGACCGTGCGCAACGCGCTGGCGGTGCCGGTGTCGGTCGCGATGCTCAAGGGGCGCGCAAACTACCTGTGCCACTACTACCTGCAACGCACGGCCGACAACGGCCGGCTGCCGTCGCGGCAGGATACGGCCTACCTGCAGGAAATCGTCCGTTTCGCGAAGATCACGAAGAGCGGCGACAAGGCCGAGCTCGCGAGCGTGCCGGAAACGGCGCCCGTCTGGTCGATGGTCACGTCGACGCGCGACAACTGCCTTGGCCAGGAATGCCCGCACTACAAGGAATGCTTCGTGATGCAGGCGCGGCGCGAGGCGCAGCAGGCCGACGTCGTCGTCGTCAACCACCACCTGTTCTTCGCGGACATCATGCTGCGCGACACGGGGATGGCCGAGCTGCTGCCGAACGCGAACACGGTCATCTTCGACGAAGCGCACCAGTTGCCGGAAACGGCGACGCTGTTCTTCGGCGAGACGCTGTCGACGACGCAGATTCTCGAACTCGCACGCGACACGGTAGCTGAAGGCCTGAGCCATGCACGCGACGCGGTCGAATGGGTGAAGCTCGGCGGCGATCTCGAGCGCGCGGCACGCGATTTGCGTCTGGCGTTCGCGAACGACCAGATCGTCCGGATGTCGCTCGCCCAGCTCGGCGACGATCACCCGATGTTCGGCGCGCTCGACGCGCTCGAGGCCGCGCTCGACGCGCTTGCGTCGGCGCTTGCCAGCCAGGCCGAACGGGCGGAATCGCTCGGCGCGTGCCTGCGGCGCGCACGCGAACTGCAGGACCTGCTGGCCGGCTGGGTCGCGCCCGGCGCGACGGAAGCGGCCGCGAAGGCCGACGCGGCAGCGGCCGGCGACAAGGCGGCATCCGACGGCGATCCGAACGAGAAGGTGCGCTGGGTCGAAGTGTTCGCGCATACGGTCCAGCTGCACGAAACGCCGTTGTCGGTCGCGCCGATTTTTGCCAAGCAGCGCGCGGGTGTGCCGCGTGCATGGGTGTTCACATCGGCCACGCTGTCGGTGCGCGGAGATTTCACGCACTACGCGGCACAGATGGGCCTCAGCTCGCGCCGCTCGATGACGCTCGCGAGCCCGTTCGACTACCAGTCGCAAGGGCTGCTGTACGTGCCGCGCAACCTGCCGCAACCGTCTTCGCCGGCGTTTACCGATGCCGTCTTCGACGCCGCGCTGCCGGCGATCGAGGCGTCCGGTGGCGGCGTGTTCATGCTGTGCACGACGCTGCGCGCGGTCGACCGGATCGCGTCGAAGCTGCGCGACGTGATCGAATCGCGCGGCTGGAACACTCCGTTGCTCGTGCAGGGCGATGCGAGCCGTACTGAACTGCTGGACCGTTTCCGTGCATACGGCAATGCGATCCTGGTCGGCAGCCAGAGTTTCTGGGAAGGCGTCGACGTGCGCGGCGATGCGCTGTCGCTCGTCGTGATCGACAAGCTGCCGTTCGCGCCGCCGGACGATCCGGTGCTCGCCGCGCGCCTCGATGCGCTGACGAAGAAGGGGCTGAGCCCGTTCGCCGTGCACCAGTTGCCGCAGGCCGTGATCACGCTGAAGCAGGGCGCGGGCCGGCTGATTCGGGCGGAGACGGATCGCGGCGTGCTGATGATCTGCGACACGCGGCTCGTCGACAAGCCCTACGGGCGCCGGATCTGGCAGAGCCTGCCGCCGTTCAAGCGGACTCGCGAGATCGCGGTCGTCCAGGACTTCTTCGACGAGCACCGTTCCGCAAAGCGCACGTGACGATGCGCGCGGCGCTCGCCGCGCGCTCGCACCGACGCTGCCTGAGCGCGGCGCCAATAAAAAACCCGGCTCGATGGCCGGGTTTTTTGTTCGTGCAGCGGGCGCTGCATGGTGCTTTCGTCAGAACTGCCACCACGACTTCTTCGCGCCGGGGCGCGAGTGGCCCGTGACGTACGGGCTGTCGGGGAACGTGCCTGCGAGCACGCGCTTCGTGTCCTCGGCGAGTTGCGGCTGGTTCAGCTTGCCGTACGACAGGATCATGATGTGCAGCGCGTCCTCGATCGCCGGGGCGCCCTTGTAGTCCTTGATCGCGAGCTGCGCACGGTTGATGGCCGCGACGTAGGCGCCACGCCGGTAGTAGTAGTCGGCCGCGTGCACTTCGTGCGACGCGAGCGCGTTGACGATGTAGCGCATCCGCGCGGCGGCGTCGGGCGCGTACTTGCTCTTCGGGAAGCGGTCGACGACGACCTTGAACGCATCGTACGATTCACGCAGTGCCTGCGGATCGCGCTCGCTCATGTCCTGGCCGGAGAACCGGCCGAACAGGCCGAGATCGTCGTTGAAGTGGATCATCCCCTTCAGGTAGTACGCGTAAGGGATATCCGGATGATCGGGGTGGAGCTGGATGAAGCGATCGACGGCCTGGTCGGCGGCGGCCGCTTCGTTGTCCTTCCAGTTGCAGTACGCAACGTTGATCTGCGCCTGTTGTGCGAAGTGGCCGAACGGATCGCGACCTTGCAGCGATTCGAAATATTTCGCGCACTTGCCCCAGTCGCCGCCGGACAGTGCGTCCTGGGCCTCTGAGTATAATTTGTTGTTCGACCAGGTAGCCGTCTCGTCCTGCTTCTGCGGCAAGCCGTGGCAGCCGGCGATGAGGGCCGCGGCCGCTACCGCCGCAGCCCGGGCGGCGACGGTTCTGGCCGTGCGTTTGGTCGAATTCATCATGCTCGCATGTCCTAGCTTCAAGTCTCGGTGACCCAGTCTAAATGACCCGTTCAAGTTCGCAGAATGCCCAGCCGGGCACACCAAATCGCGAAGATTATAGCCCAAGCGATCGGCCCGCCGACGCTGCGTCGGGGGATTCCCTCGATGACGATCTGGCCGGCGACGCCATGCAGGCGCCCGTCGTGCCGTCCGCGGTGGCCGACGACGCGCCGCGCGTCGTCGAAGTGCCGCTGTCGCTCGCGGGTGAGCGCCTCGACAAGGCGCTCGCCCAACTGTTCCCTGAATTCTCGCGCAGCCGCCTGCAGAGCTGGATCGAGGCGCAGCGCGTGCTCGTCGACGGCGCACCGGCGAAGATCCGCCAGCCGGTGCCGCTCGGCGCCAAGATCGAGCTCGTGCCCGACCTGCTCCCCGAGCAGCTCGCCTTTACGCCGGAACCGGTGCCGCTCGACGTGATCTACGAGGACGACGCGCTCGTCGTCATCAACAAGCCGGCCGGCCTCGTCGTGCATCCGGCCGCCGGCAACTGGAGCGGCACGATCCTCAACGGGCTGCTGCATCGCTATGGCGACGCGGCGGCCGGCCTGCCGCGCGCGGGGATCGTCCACCGGCTCGACAAGGAGACGTCGGGCCTGATGGTGGTGGCGCGTACGCTGGCCGCGCAGACGGACCTCGTGCGCCAGTTGCAGGCCCGCACGGTGAAGCGCCGCTATTTCGCGCTCGTGTGGGGCACGATGCCCGAGGAGGGCACGATCGATGCGCCGATCGGCCGCGATCCGCGCGAACGCACGCGCATGGCCGTCGTCACCGGCGCGTCGGGCAAGCCCGCGCGCACGCATTTCCGCACGGTTGACACATGCCTGTGGCAACGTCAGCCGGTTTCGGCGATCCAGTGCGATCTCGAGACCGGCCGCACGCACCAGATCCGCGTGCACTGCGCGCACGCCGGGCACCCGCTGCTCGGTGACCCCGTGTACGGGCGCGCGCGCGGCAAGCGCTCGGTCGCGCCATTGCCGGACGGTTTCGCACGACAGGCGCTGCATGCATGGCGGCTCGGTCTCGTGCACCCGGTCACGGGCAAGGCGATGCAGTGGCGCTGCCCGCTGCCGGACGACATGAACGCCCTCGTCGCGGCGCTCGGCTTCGGGCAGGGCGACGAGGAATTCGACGACGATGACGGTGTCTACGACGATGACGATTTCGGCGGCGAGTATCACGACGATGAGCCGTACCTGGACGACGAGGAGGAGTGAGTGCCGATGACGAACCTGGCGCCGTTGACGTGGCAGGACTGCGTACAGCCCGACTGGCAGGTGTCGCCGCGCGTGCGCGCGCTGATCACGACGCGCGACGGCGGGGTGAGCGAAGGCCCGTATGGGCGCTGGCAGGGCGCGGAAGCTCTGCCGGGCGGGATGAATCTCGGCCTGCACACCGGTGACGATCCGGCTCATGTCGCCGGGAATCGCGCGCGCCTGCTCGCGCTGGCTGGCCAGTCGAGCGCCGCTTGGCTCGAGCAGGTTCACGGCGCGCAGATCGTGCGCGCGGACGAGGTGATCGCGGCGGCACCCGCGGCGCTCGCGCCGGTGCAGGCCGACGCGAGTGTCACCGACCGTGCCGGCGCCGTCTGCGTCGTGATGGTCGCGGATTGCCTGCCCGTGCTGCTGTGCGACACGCAGGGCCGCGCCGTCGGCGCCGCGCATGCGGGCTGGCGCGGCCTGG
>NZ_QOBB01000276.1:0-8376 GCF_024704855.1 Burkholderia sp. HAN2018
CTGAGCTGCAAGGCGTACAGCCTCGACGACGCGATTGAGTCGTTTGCGCCGTTCGTCGGCCCGCAGACGCTGATCCTGCCCATGCTCAACGGGATGCGCCATCTCGACGTGCTGCGCGAGCGGTTCGGCGCCGCGCAGGTGCTCGGCGGGCTGTGCGTGATCGCGGCGACGCTCGATCGCGAGCAGCGCATCGTGCACCTCAACGACACGCACGGGGTCACGTTCGGCGAACTTGCGGGCGGCGAATCGCCGCGTGTGCGCGCGGTGGCCGAGGTGCTCGGCGGCGCGGGGTTCGATGCGACGCTCAGTGACGACGTGGCCGCGCGGATGTGGGAAAAATGGGTGTTCCTCGCGACGCTCGCCGCGAGCACGTCGCTGTTCCGCGCCTCGGTCGGCGACATTCTCGCCGCGCCGGACGGCCGCCGCCTGCTCGAGACGATGCTCGGCGAATGCAGTGCGATTGCCGAGCACAACGGCCACCGGCCCGATCCGGCCGCCATCGAGCGGATGCAGCGGATGGTGCTGACGCCGTCGCCGCTGACCGCGTCGATGCTGCGCGATGTCGAAAACCATGCGCGCGTCGAAGCCGATCACGTGATCGGCGACCTGCTCGCGCGCCGCGACCCGCAGGCGGCCGATGCGCTGTCGCTGCTGCGGATCGCGTACAACCACCTGAAGGCGTACGAAGCGCGTACCGCGCGTGAGCACGCGGCCGCGTAAGCGCCGGGCGGGCGGCCGCCCGGCCGTTCCGCACTGCACAAATTTGCCATCCGGCGCCATTTGCGGCCGGAATGGGCAAAAAAGTATCGAAAATCAGGCGTAAAGTTGGTGGAGCCGCGCGCTCGATCGACCTACATTGCTTCCCATGCGACCGGTCGCGTCGCCGCGTGAAATACGCGGCGCACGCGCAAAACGAACCGGCCGGCGAGACACGGGAATGGAGACGCCCACATGATGCACCCCGATCTGGAAGTGGTCGAAGTGCGACGCGACGAGTCGTTCAAGGTCTGGTCGCACGGTTATCCGTATCGCACGATCCGCTGGCACTTCCATCCCGAATTCGAGCTGCACCTGATCGTCGCGACGCGCGGCAAGTATTTCGTCGGCGACCACATCGGCTCGTTCGGCCCCGGCCATCTCGTGCTGCTCGGCCCGAACCTGCCGCACAACTGGGTCAGCGACATGGCCGAAGGCGAAACCGTCGAACGCCGCAATCTCGTGATCCAGTTCGACCCGGTGTTCGTGCGCCGCTGCATGGACGCGTTTCCCGAATGCCGCGACGCGCAGGCGTTGCTCGACGATGCGCGGCGCGGGGTCGGCTTCGACGCGGCGACCAGCGCCGCGATCGCGCCGCTGTTCGACGAACTGCTGGCCGCGCGCGGCATGCGCCGCATTGCGCTGTTCATGACGATCCTCGAACGGCTGTGCGGCGCGGCCGAACGCACGCTGCTCGCGAGCCCCGCATACGACCAGGCCGATGTCACGCCGACGCGGCTCAGCCATGCGCTGTCGTACATCGGCAAGAACCTCGCGTCCGAGCTGCGCGAATCCGATCTCGCGCAACTGACCGGGCAGAGCGTCAGCGCGTTCTCGCGCGCGTTTCATCGCCAGACGGGCATGCCGTTCGTCCAGTACGTGAATCGTCTGCGGATTGAATCCGCGTGCCAGCTGCTGCTCGCCGACGACGCGAACATCACCGATATCTGCTTCCAGGCCGGCTTCAACAACGTGTCGAACTTCAACCGCCAGTTCCGCGCGGTGAAGGGGATGGCGCCGTCCGAATTCCGCGCACTGCAGCGCCTGAACGCGCGCAGTCGCGAACTGGCGCTGCACGCGGCGCCCACCGGCAATCCGCTGCCGCCGCGCGTCGTGACGCCCGGCGCGCCCGAACTCGCTCCGCAGCCCGGATGATCGCCGGGCCGCCGCCCGCCCGAGTTTTCCACGCCGTTTCACCCAGCCGATCGCGCCGCCTGCGTCGCGAGGGGCTTGCTCACCCACGAAAAAGCCTTATACAACCGGAGACACCGTCATGACGCCTGCATCGCCCGCCTCATCCTCCCGTCGCGCCGCCCGTCTGGCGGCGGTTGCCGCGCTTGCCGCCGCGGCCTGGCTGCCCGCCGCCGTGCAGGCCGCACCGCTGCGGATCGGCATGACGTTCCAGGAGCTGAACAACCCGTATTTCGTGACGATGCAGAAGGCGCTGAACGACGCGGCCGCGTCGATCGGCGCGCAGGTCGTCGTCACCGACGCGCATCACGACGTCAGCAAGCAGGTGAGCGACGTCGAGGACATGCTGCAGAAGAAGATCGACATCCTGCTCGTGAACCCGACCGATTCGACCGGCATCCAGTCGGCGATCACGCAGGCGAAGAAGGCCGGCGCGGTGGTCGTGGCCGTCGATGCGAACGCGAACGGCCCGGTCGATTCGTTCGTCGGCTCGAAGAACTACGACGCGGGCGTGATGTCGTGCGACTACCTCGCGAAAGCGATCGGCGGCAGCGGTGAGGTGGCGATCCTCGACGGCATTCCGGTCGTGCCGATTCTCGAACGCGTGCGCGGTTGCAAGGCGGGGCTCGCGAAATACCCGAACGTGAAGCTGGTCGACACGCAGAACGGCAAGCAGGAGCGCGCGACCGCGCTGTCGGTGACCGAGAACCTGATCTCCGCGCACCCGAAGCTGAAGGGCGTCTTCAGCGTGAACGACGGCGGCGCGATGGGCGCGCTCGCCGCGATCGAGAGTTCGGGCAAGGACATCAAGCTGACGAGCGTCGACGGTGCGCCCGAGGCGATCGCCGCGATCCAGAAACCGAATTCGAAGTTCATCGAGACGACCGCGCAGTTCCCGGCCGACCAGGTGCGTATCGCGCTCGGCATCGCGATTGCGCGCAAGTGGGGCGCGACGGTGCCGAAGGCGATCCCGGTCGACGTGAAGGTGGTCGACCGCGGCAACGCGAAGGGCTTCAGCTGGTGAACGACGTGCAATGCGACTCGAAGGGCGGCGGCACGGCCGGCGCCTTTCGTACGGAGAAACCGATGGACACGATACTCCGGCTCAGCGACATCGCGAAAAGCTTTCCGGGCGTGAAGGCGCTGTCCGGCATTCATCTCGAGATCGCGCGCGGCGAGATTCACGCGCTGCTCGGCGAGAACGGCGCGGGCAAGTCGACGCTGATGAAGATCCTGTGCGGCATTCATCGGCCGGATACCGGCACGATCGAGATCGACGGCGAGGTGCGTCGTTTCGCGGACTATCGCGACGCGGTCGCGGCGGGTGTCGGCATCGTGTTCCAGGAATTCAGCCTGATCCCGCATCTCGATGCCGTCGACAACCTGTTCCTCGGCCGCGAGCTGCGCAACCGCTGGGGCGCACGCGACCGCAAGCGGATGCGTCGCGCGGCGGCCGGCATCTTCGCGCGGCTCGGCGTCGCGATCGATCTCGATGCGCCGATCCGTGCGCTGTCGGTCGCGCAGCAGCAGTTCGTCGAGATCGGCAAGGCGCTGTCGCTCGACGCGCGCATCCTGATCCTCGACGAACCGACCGCCACGCTCACGCCGGCCGAGGCCGGGCACCTGTTCGCGATCATGCGCGAGCTGAAGCGGCAGGGCGTCGCGATGATCTTCATCTCGCATCATCTCGAGGAAATCTTCGCGGTGTGCGACCGCATCACGGTGCTGCGCGACGGCCAGTACGTTGCGACGACCGACGTCGCGCGCACCGACGTCGAGCAGCTGGTGCGGATGATGGTCGGACGGCGGATCGAGAGCAGTTTTCCGCCGAAGCCGGCGCGCGCGGCGGATGCGCCGCGGGTACTGGAGGTCGATGCGCTGCAGATCGAGCGCGACGGCCCCGTGAACCGCTTTGAGCTGCATGCGGGCGAGATTCTCGGCTTTGCCGGGCTGGTCGGCTCGGGCCGCACCGAAACCGCGCTCGCGGTGATCGGCGCGACGCGTGCGCATCGCAAGGACGTGCGCGTGCGCGGCACGGCGGCGACGCTCGCCGATCCGGCCGACGCGTTGCGCGCGGGCATCGGCATCCTGCCGGAAAGCCGCAAGACGGAAGGGCTCGTCACGTCGTTCTCGATTCGCGACAACATCTCGCTGAACAACCTCGGCAAGTACCGGTCGATGCGCTGGCTGATCGACCGCCGCGGCGAGGCGCGCGCGACGCACGACGTGATGCGGCGTGTCGGCGTGAAGGCGCCGTCGATCCATGCCGAGGTCGCGACGCTGTCCGGCGGCAACCAGCAGAAGGTCGTGATCGCGCGCTGGCTCAACCATCACACGTCGGTGCTGATCTTCGACGAGCCGACGCGCGGCATCGACGTCGGCGCGAAAGCCGAAATCTACGGGCTGATGCGCGAACTCACCGCGCGCGGCTACGCCATCATCATGATCTCGTCCGAGCTGCCGGAGATCGTCGGCATGTGCGATCGCGTCGCCGTGTTCCGGCAGGGGCGCATCGAGGCGACGCTCGAAGGCGACGAGATCGATCCCGACACGGTCATGACCTATGCCACGGCCGGCACGCGAGGAGCGACCCATGAACCTGCCTGATTCTTCTTCCACGCCTTCCCCGACCCTCGCGGCTGCCGCCGGAAACGGCGACGCACCGCCGCCGCGCGCGATGTGGGCGCAGTTGCGACGCTCGACGCTGTTCTATCCGCTCGTCGGCCTGATCGTCGTGTGCATCGCGATGATGATCGCGAGCCCGAGCTTCCTGTCCGCCGCGAACCTGGAGAACGTGCTGCGCCAGGTGTCGATCAACGCGATCATCGCGGTGGGCATGACCTGCGTGATCCTGACCGGCGGGATCGACCTGTCGGTCGGCTCGGTGATGGCGCTGTCGGGCACGCTCGCGGCCGGGCTGATGGTGGCCGGCGTGAACGCGGTGGCCGCGCTCGCGATCGGCATCGCGGTCGGCCTCGGGTTCGGCTTCCTGAACGGCCTGTTCGTCGCGTTCGCGGGGATGCCGCCGATCATCGTCACGCTCGCGACGATGGGCATCGCCCGCGGCCTGGCACTGATCTACACGGGCGGCTATCCGATCGACGGGCTGCCCGACTGGGTCGCGTTCTTCGGCAGCGGCAAGGTGTTCGGCATCCAGGCGCCGGTACTGATCATGCTGGCGGTCTATGCAATCGCGTGGCTGCTGCTCGACCGGATGCCGTTCGGCCGCTACGTGTATGCGATCGGCGGCAACGAGCAGGCGACGCGGCTCACCGGCGTGCGCGTGGCGCGCGTGAAGCTGATCGTCTACACGCTGGCCGGGCTCACGTCGGCGCTTGCCGCGATCGTGCTGACCGGGCGGCTGATGAGCGGGCAGCCGAATGCCGGCGTGGGCTTCGAGCTCGACGCGATCGCGGCCGTCGTGATGGGCGGCACGTCGATCTCGGGCGGGCGCGGCGCGATCCTCGGCACGCTGGTCGGCGCGCTGCTACTTGGCGTGCTCAACAACGGGCTGAACATGATCGGCGTGAACCCGTATGTGCAGAACGTGATCAAGGGCGGAATCATCCTGCTCGCGATCTACATCAGCCGCGAACGGTCGCGGTAACGCATCTTCCTTCAGACATCCGAATCATCACTGAAAGAGACTATCCATGACGACACCCGAAGCCCCGCCGCGGATGACCGCGGTCGTTTGCCACGGCCCCGAGGACTACCGCGTCGAACAGGTCGCGAAGCCGCGCCCCGGCACGAACGAACTCGTGATCCGCATCGCCGCGTGCGGCATCTGCGCAAGCGACTGCAAGTGCTATACGGGCGCGAAGATGTTCTGGGGCGGCCCGAACCCGTGGGTCAAGGCGCCCGTGATTCCCGGCCACGAATTTTTCGGCCACGTTGAAGCGCTCGGCGACGGCGCGGCCGAGCACTTCGGCGTGACGGTGGGCGACCGCGTGATCGCCGAGCAGATCGTGCCGTGCGGCAAGTGCCGTTATTGCCGGTCGGGCCAGTACTGGATGTGCGAAGTGCACAACATCTTCGGCTTCCAGCGCGAGGTGGCCGACGGCGGAATGGCCGAATACATGCGCATTCCGCCCACCGCGATCGTCCACAAGATCCCGCTCGGCGTGTCGCTCGAAGACGCCGCGATCATCGAGCCGCTGTCGTGCGCGATCCATACGGTGAACCGCGGCGACCTGCAGCTCGACGATGTGGTCGTGATCGCCGGAGCGGGCCCGCTCGGGCTGATGATGACGCAGGTCGCGCACCTGAAGACGCCGAAGAAACTCGTCGTGATCGACCTGATCGACGAGCGGCTCGAACTCGCGCGCGAGTACGGCGCCGACGTGACGATCAACCCGACGCGCGACGATGCACGCGAGATCGTCCGGTCGCTCACCGACGGCTACGGCTGCGACGTCTACATCGAGACGACCGGCGCGCCGGTCGGCGTGAGCCAGGGGCTCGACCTGATCCGCAAGCTCGGCCGCTTCGTCGAATTCAGCGTGTTCGGCGAGGATGCGACCGTCGACTGGTCGATCATCGGCGACCGCAAGGAGCTCGACGTGCGCGGCGCGCACCTGGGGCCATACTGCTACCCGGTCGCGATCGACCTGCTCGCGCGCGGGCTCGTCACGTCGAAAGGCATCGTTACGCACGATTTCGCGCTCGAGGAGTGGGACGACGCGATCCGCGTCGCGAAATCGCCCGAATCGATCAAGGTGCTGCTGAAGCCGGCCCGCTGACGGCCGGCGTGCGCCTCACCGGAGACATCATGGAATACGTCATAGGCGTGGACATCGGCACGCAGAGCACCAAGGCGCTGCTCGTCGACCGGCACGGCACGATCGTCGCGCGGCGCTCGGCCGGCTACCAGCCCGATACGCCGCGCCCGCTGTGGGCCGAGCAATGGCCGCAGGTGTGGTTCGACGCTGTGCTCGAATGCATCGCCGGCTGCGTGAGCGATGCGCACGCGCAGGGTGTGCCGGCCGACGCGATCCGCGCGGTGTGCGTGGGCAGCCTGTACGGCGGCTCGGGCATTCCGGTCGACAGCGACATGCGGCCGGTCCATCCGTGCCTGATCTGGATGGACCGGCGTGCGACCGCTGAAGTCGACTGGATCAATGCGAACGTGAACGTCGAGCGGCTGCGCGTGATCACGGGCAACGGCGTCGACAGCTATTACGGCTTCACGAAGATGCTGTGGCTGCGCGACCAGCGGCCGGACGTGTGGGCGAACGTGCGCTACTTCCTGCCGCCGAACGCCTACGTGATCTACCTGCTGACCGGCGAGGTCGCAGTCGATCACAGCTCGGCCGGCAACATCGGCGGCGTGTACGACGTCGCGCGCCGCGAATGGTCCGACGATGCGCTCGACATGCTCGGCATCCCGGCGACGATGATGCCCGAGCGGCTCGTCGAATCGACGGACGTCGTCGGCGGCCTGCTGTCGCAATGGACGGAGCAACTCGGGCTGCCGGCCGGCACGCCCGTTGTCGCGGGCGGCGTCGATGCGGCCGTCGCGACCTTCGCGGCCGGCGCGACGCGCGCGGGGCAGCATGTCGCGATGATCGGCACCAGCATGTGCTGGGGTTACGTGAGCCGGCACGTCGATGCGCGGCACGGGCTCGTCAGCATGCCGCACGTGTTCAACGGGCAGCGAGACCTGTACGTGTTCGGCGGCGCGATCACGGCGGGCGCGTCGGTCGCATGGTTTCGCGACCAGTTCTGTCACGCGGAGATCGATGCGGCACGCCTGCTGCCGCACGGCGATCCGCACGTGTTGCTCGAGGAGGCGGCCGAAAGCGTGCCGCCGGGCGCCGATGGCGTGCTGTTCCTGCCGTACCTGATGGGCGAACGCAGCCCGGTGTGGGACGCGAAGGCGAGCGGCGCATTCGTCGGGCTGAGTCTCGCGCACACGCGCGCGCACCTGTATCGCGCGGTGCTCGAAGGTGTCGCGTTCGCGTTGCGGCACAACATCGAGGCCGGCCGACGCGGCGCGGCCGCGCTCGACGACCGGCTGATCGTCGTGGGCGGGGCCGCGCATTCGGCGCTATGGATGCAGATCATCGCGGACGTGACGGGCTTCCCGGTGTGGACGATCGAGCAGGACGTCGAAGCCGCGATGGGGGCGGCCTTGCTCGCGGGAGTCGGGGTGGGGCTCGTGTCGCACGAGGATGCACAAGGCGGATGGGTCACGCTCGTCGAGCGCGCGCGGCCCGATGCCGAACGCGCGGCAGCCTATACGGCGCGCTTTGCGCTCTATACGGCGCTGTATCCGGCGCTCGAACCGATCATGCACGGGTTGCACACGCCATCATGAAAAGTCGATTCGATTTCGGCGGTTCGCGGGTGCTCGTCACGGGCGCGTCGAGCGGGATCGGGCGCGCGTGCGCGGTCGCGCTGGCGCGGGCGGGCGCGCGGGTCGTCGCG
>NZ_QOBB01000277.1:0-8304 GCF_024704855.1 Burkholderia sp. HAN2018
CGCCGATCGCGAACACGCGCTTGCGGCCGAACTGGTCGGCCAGCGCGCCCGCCGCCATCAGGCAGCTGCCGAACGCGAGCATGAACGCGTTGGTGATCCAGTTCATCGCGACCGTGCCGCCGTGCAGGTCGCGGCCGATCGCGGGCGTCGCGACCGCGCCGCCCGAAAACGACAACGGCAGCGCGACGGCGGCCATGCAGACGGCGGCCAGCACCCACGCGCGCCGGCGTGCCGACTGCGTCGATGCGGCTGAAAAAGGCTGATCCATCATCGCTCCTCAAAAGGCCGGCGCGGATGCGCCGTCAGAGCGACAGAAGATAAATCCGATTCAATCGAAGAAAAACCACGCGAAGTTCCGCATATACCGGACTAGAATTCCGCAATTCACTTCACAGCGCGCGTCGTCGTACGTGCTTCGATTCGATGGAAAACCTGTCCGGCATCGTCGCGTTCGTCCGCACCGCCGAAGCGCTGAGCTTCGTCGCGGCCGGCCGCGCACTCGGCATCTCGGCGTCGGCGGTCGGCAAGACGATCGCGAAACTCGAACAGTCGCTGGGCGTGCGCCTGTTCAACCGCACGACCCGCCGCGTCACGCTCACCGAAGAAGGGCGCCACTTCTACGAACGTTGCCAGCGGATCCTCGAGGATTTCCGCGACGCGGAAGCGACCGTGACGGCGTCGGCGCAGCGCCCGCGCGGCAGGCTGCGCGTGAGCCTGCCGGTGATCGGCTACCGGTTCCTGCTGCCGGTGCTGCCCGAGTTCCGGCAGCGCTACCCGGACGTCGAGCTCGATCTCGATTTCAACGACCGGATGGTGGATGTCGTCGAAGGCGGCTTCGACGCGGCGATCCGCAGCGGCCCGCTGTCCGATTCGAGCCTGATGTCACGGCGGCTCGGCCCGTTTGCGTTCGTGCTGTGCGCGACGCCCGCGTATCTCGCGCGGGCCGGCACGCCGCGCATGCCGCGCGATCTCGAAGCGCACGAATGCGTGCGCTACTGCTTCCCGACCACCGGCAAGCTGCAGGACTGGGCACTCTCGGCAGCCGACGGCACGCCGCCGAAGCTGCGCACCACGCTGACCTGCAACAACATGGAGGCCCTGCGCGGCACCGTGCTCGCGGGGCTCGGCATCGGCTACATGCCAGACTTCCTCGCGCGCGACGCGCTCGAACACGGCGCACTCGTCACCGTGCTCGACGACTACCGGATCGCGCCGGGGCAGTTCTCGATCGTGTGGCCGTCGAGCCGGCAGTTGTCGCCGAAGCTGCGCGTGTTCGTCGATTTTCTGTGCGAGCGGCTGTTCAGGTAGCCGGGTAGCGGGCGCCTCGACAGCCGCCCTCGTGCCGCTCCTGCCGCTCGAAAAGCACGCAACCCGCGATGCGGGAGCGGCCCGCGTGCGACCGTTTTCAGTCCGCCCCGATCCGCTCCGCTTCCACCTGCGGCAACAGCGCATCGCTGTCGTCCTTCAGCCCGACGCCCGTCAGCTGGAGCCTGCGCGCATGCGTCATCAGGTAATGCAGCTTGTGCGCGGCCGCCGCGTACGGCAGCCCTTCGGGCCGCACGTTCGAGATGCAGTTGCGCAGCGCGTCGTGGCAGCCGACCTTCGGCGCCCACGTCAGGTACACGCCGAGGCTGTCCGGCGAGCTGAGCCCCGGCCGTTCGCCGATCAGCATCGCCACGACCTTCGCGCGCAGCAGCTCGCCGATCTCGTCGCCGAGGGCGACGCGCGCCTGCGTCGCGACCACCACCGGGCCGATCCGCCAGCCGTCCGCGTCGAGCCGCGGCCGCACGGCCTGCAGCAGCGGCAGTGCCTGCTTCGCGGCCGCGAACGCCGAGAGTCCGTCGCCGACCACGAACACGACATCGGGCGCGTCGTCGAGCGCCGCGCCGTAACCGGCGAGCAGCCCGCGGCTGTCGTCCGACAGCTTGCGGCCGAGATCGGGCCGGCGCAGATAGTGGTCGCGGTCGGGCGCGGCGCTCTGCACGCCGAGCGTCGGCAGCAGGCCGGCCGCCTCGATCTCGCGCCGCAGCGCGTCCGAGTCGAGCGGCTGGTGCACCGCGTCGCGCGCCTGCGCGTGCGACAGGTTGAAGGCCAGCAGCGGCGCGGTCGGCAGGCTGTTGCCCGCGCGGCCGAGCGCGATCCGCGCGTTCGTGAACGACTTCAGCTGGCCCCACGGATTCTTTTCGACGGCGTCGCTCATGCCGAAATCCCCATCCAGTCGTTCGCGCCCGCGAGCAGCGGCACGCGTGAGCTCGCGGCGCGCAATGCACCGTGCGCGTCGGCGATCTCCATCGTCTCCAGCCACTCCTCGAATTCCGGCGCGCGGCGCAGGCCGAGCACCTCGCGCACGTAGAGCTGGTCGTGAAACGACGTGCTCTGGTAGTTCAGCATCACGTCGTCCGCGCCCGGAATCCCCATGATGAAGTTGATGCCGGCCGCGCCCAGCAGCGTCAGCAGCGTGTCCATGTCGTCCTGGTCGGCTTCCGCGTGGTTCGTGTAGCAGATGTCGCAGCCCATCGGCACGCCGAGCAGCTTCCCGCAGAAGTGATCCTCGAGCCCCGCGCGGATGATCTGCTTGCCGTCGTACAGGTATTCGGGCCCGATGAAGCCGACCACCGTGTTCACGAGGAACGGCTCGAACTTGCGCGCCACCGCATACGCGCGCACTTCGCAGGTCTGCTGGTCGACGCCGAAATGCGCGTTCGCCGACAACGCACTGCCCTGCCCCGTCTCGAAGTACATGAGATTGTTGCCGACGGTGCCGCGCTTGAGCGACAGCGCGGCCTCGCGCGCCTCGCCGAGCAGCGCGAGCGAGATGCCGAAGCTCGCGTTCGCCTTCTCGGTGCCCGCGATCGACTGGAACACCAGATCGACCGGCGCGCCCTTCTCGACCGCCGCGATCGTGTTGGTCACGTGCGTGAGCACGCACGATTGCGTCGGCACGCCGTAGCGTTCGCGGAACCCGTCGATCATCGCGAGCAGCTTCACGATCGCCGCGAGGCTGTCGGTGGCCGGGTTGATGCCGATCATCGCGTCGCCGCAGCCGTACATCAGCCCGTCGAGCATCGACGCGGCGATCCCCTTCACGTCGTCGGTCGGGTGGTTCGGCTGCAGCCGCACCGACATCCGGCCCGGCAGCCCGACCGTGTTGCGAAAGCGCGTGACGACGCGGCGCTTTCTCGCCGCCGCGATCAGGTCCTGGTTGCGCATCAGCTTCGACACGGCGGCGACCATCTCGGGCGTGAGGCCCGGCGCGATCCGTTCGAGCGCCGCGCCGTCGGCGGCGGGCGACAGCAGCCAGTTGCGGAAGTCGCCGACGGTGAGGTGCGAGATTTCCGCGAACGCGGCCGCATCGTGATCGTCGAGGATCAGGCGCGTGACCTCGTCGTGTTCGTACGGAATCACCGCCTCGTTCAGGAACGCCTTCAGCGGCACGCCCGCGAGCGCGATCTTCGCGGCCACGCGCTCCTCCTCGCTCGCCGCCGCGACACCGGCGAGCTGGTCGCCGGAACGCAGCGGGCTCGCTTTCGCGAGCAGCGTCTTCAGGTCCGCGAAACGGTACGTGCGCGGGCCGATCGTCTCCGTATAGGACATCGTGCGAGTCTCCTTGCCTTGCCAAAAGCCGACGGCGCGCCCGTTCGACGGGGCGCGCCGGATGCCGTCAGGAACGGCCGTTCACCTTCACCTGCTCACTCCTCCAGCAGCGCGTCGCCCGGCGCGCTCGCCCGCTGCGAACGCGTCGCGAGGAAGTACGCGTAGCCGACCGCGAGGAAGCCGACGAACACCAGCGCGACCAGCCCGTTGAAATACACCATCGTACCGAGGCAGACGAGCGCCGCCAGGATCGCAAATGCCGGGAAGATCGGGTACAGCGGCGCGCGGAACGGCCGCGCCATGTTCGGCTGCGAGCGGCGCAGCTTGAACAGCGACGCCATGCTCACGATATACATCACGATCGCGCCGAATACCGACATCGTCACGATATTCGCGGTCAGCGTCTGGCCGCCGAACTGGATCAGCTCGTCGCTGTAGATCGCCGCGATGCCGACCACGCCGCCCGCGAGAATCGCGCGGTGCGGGGTCTTGAAGCGCGGATGCACCTTCCCGAGCCACTCCGGCAGGTAGCCTTCGCGGGCCAGCGCGAAGATCTGGCGCGAATAACCGAGGATGATCCCGTGGAACGACGCGACGAGGCCGAACAGGCCGAGCCACACGAGCATGTGCATCCAGCCGCTGTTCTCGCCGACGATGTACTTCATCGCCTGCGGCAGCGGGTCGTTGATGTTCGCGAGCTTGGTCCAGTCGCCCGCGCCGCCGGCGAACACCATCACGCCGATCGCGAGAATGACGAGCGTCAGGATCCCGGCCACGTACGCGATCGGAATCGAGCGCTTCGGGTTCTTCGCCTCTTCGGCGGCCATCGCGACGCCTTCGATCGCGAGGAAGAACCAGATCGCGAACGGGATCGCCGCGAACATCCCGTGGAACGCGCCCAGGCTGAAATGATCGGCACCCGACCAGCCGCCCTTCATGAAGTTGCTCCACGCGAAGCCCGGCGACACGACGCCCATGAACACCAGCAGCTCGAAGATCGCGAACAGCGTCACGACCAGCTCGAAGGTCGCGGCGATCTGCACGCCGACGATGTTCAGCGCCATGAACACGAGATACGCGCCCATCGCCGCATGCTTGGGTTCGAGCCCCGGAAACTGCACGTGCAGGTACGCGCCGATCGCGAGCGCGATCGCGGGCGGCGCGAACACGAATTCGACGAGCGTCGCCGCGCCGGCGAGATAACCGCCGGTCGGGCCGAACGCGCGGCGCGCATACGCGAACGGGCCGCCCGCGTGCGGGATCGACGTCGTCAGCTCGGTGAAACTGAAGATGAAGGTCGTGTACATCGCCGCGACGAACAGCGCGGTGATGACGAAACCCAGCGTGCCGGCGCTCGCCCAGCCGTAACTCCAGCCGAAGTATTCGCCGGAAATCACGAGGCCGACCGCGATGCCCCACAGTTGCCAGGTCCCGAGCGTCTGCTGCAGCGCGGGCTGGCCGGACGACTTGGCGCCGGCGGCGGGCCGGCCATTCGACTCTGCTTTCATCGGACTCTCTCCTCAAATGCGCCGGGCCTGGCGGCCTGCGCGACTGAGAATCGATGCTAGAGAGTCATTAAACGACGTGTTATCGAAATTCGGCAAAGATCGCGGCTGACATTTCGCTGACGGAAACGCCTGTTCCGGGCGTGTACAGCCTCCCGATGCGCGAAAGGCGCCGATGCCGGGCCCGCCCCGCTGCGACCGCCGCCGCCGGCCGCACGAAGCGGCCGGACGGATGATCGACGTGCAAGACTTATTGCCCGCCGCCGCGCTGGTTGAACCAGCGGTCGAGCAGCTTGCCGGCCGCTTCGCGGCCACCGAGGCCGAACGACAGCGCCACCGCCACCGCGATCGCACCGAGCACGAGGCCGAACGCGAGCTGCACGATCTCGTTCGCGATGCCCATCGCGCGCAGCCCCATCGCGAACACGAGGCCGAGGATCGCGAATTGCGCGATGCGCGCGAACAGCACGCTGTGCTCGCGGTCGGCCTGCTCGATCACGCGGCGCGCGAGGCCCGCGAGCCACACGCCGATCACGAGGATCACGCCGCCCGTCAGCACGTGGCCGCCGAATTCGATGAACAGCGTGACGACGTCGCGCACCTGCGAGAAGCCGAGCCGGTTCGCCGCTTCGACCGAGGCGAACAGCATCGCGAAGAACACGATCAGCCGCGCCACCAGCACCGACGGCTGCAGGATCCCCGAGAACACGCGCTCGACGCCGAGCACGGCCGGGAGCCCGTCGGCGCCCGCGGCTTCCAGCAGCTTCTGCGCGAGCGACGCGACGAAGCGCGCGAAGTAGAACGTCACCAGCACGATCACGATCGCCGCGACGATGTCCGGCACCGCGCCGAGGAACTGGTTCAGCATGTTGGTGGCCGGCACCGAGATCGCGTCGATCTTCAGCGCGTCGAGCGCGGAGATCAGCGTCGGCACGAACACGAACACGTAGACGACCGTGCCGATCAGGCTCGACACGCGCACGGGCGTCGGGCTGTCGAGACGCTGCGTGAGGCGGTCGGCGCCGGCGGCGACGAGCAGGTTCGTCACGAGGCCGCGCAGCACGCGCGCGACGATCCAGCCGACGATGCCGATCACCGCGGCCGCGAACAGGTTCGGCACGATCGCGAGCAGCTTGTCGACCATCCCCTGCACGGGCGTCAGCAGCCCCGACAACGCGAACGACGCGAGGATCGCCGGCAGGAACATCAGGATCACGAGCCAGAACAGCACGTCGCCGAGATAACCGCTCATCGGCTGCAAGCCGGCGCCTTCGGACAATTTGTCGTCGATCTTGCTCGCCTTCAGCGCGCGGTTCGCGAGGCTGCGCAGCAACGACGCGATGAGCCACGCGATCAGCGTCAGCGCCGCGCCGCCGATCAGGTTCGGCAGGTAGTTGACGATGTGGGTGACGAGCAGCGAGAACGGGTTGGAGACCGCATACAGGTTGAGCACGTTGAAGATGCCCACCGCGGTGACCAGCAGCACGAGCCAGAACAGGCCGCCGGCGATGATGCGCTCGACGCATGCGCCCTGGCCGGTGCTTTCGTTGATCCGCTGATCGACCTTCAGCGCGCCGAGCAGACGCATCGCGCCGGCCCGCACCACGACGGCGATCAGCCAGCCGATCACCAGGATGCCGATCGCGCCGGCAATCTTTGGCAGATACCCCCCTAGCGTGGTCTGCAGCGACGTGATGAAGCTGGAAGCATCCATTTCTTCTTCTCCCGAAAACGTGGTGTTGCGATTGGACATCGACGAACTACCTGCGTACTTCGAAAAGCGTGCTGCCCCGACGGAGCAACTTACCCGAGAAAAATGACGCGATCACCCGATTTCACCGTCTTTAACTTTAGTCATAGATCGCAGAGGGGCAAGACCCCATTTCGTCAAAATGAAAAAGGGCCCGACGGGTCGGCGCGCCCGCGTATTTCCGCAAGATTTATCAATTCGCACCGTGCTACCGTGGCGTCGGTTCCTGCCCGGATACGCCGATGACCGTCGAAACGAAACCCGACCAGCCTGCCTGGGCCCGCTACGCGGCAAGCGTGGCGCGCGTCCACGAATACATCCGCGCGCACCTCGACGGCCCGCTCGACCTGAACCGGCTCGCCGAAGTCGCGTGCCTGTCGCCGTATCACTGGCAGCGGGTCTATCGCGCGCTGTACGGCGAATCGATCGTGCTGACGGTGCGGCGGATGCGGATCGTGCGCGCGTCCGAGGATCTCGTGTGCACGGCGCGGCCGATCGACGAGATCGCGCGGCGCGCGGGCTACGGTTCGACGCATGCGTTCGCGCGGGCGTTTCGCGACGCATACGGTGTGCCGCCCGCGCAGCATCGGCGCACGGGCAGCCACCGGCCCATCTATCCACTACAGAGAGGAGAGGAAGACATGTTCAAGCATGAAGTCGAAATCCGGCGGCTGCCGGAACTGCGTGGCTACGCGGTGGCGCACACGGGCGCATACATGAAGGTCGGCGACGCGTTCGAGCGGATCGGCGCGTGGGTCGGGCAGCACGGGCTGATCGGCCCGGGCGCGAAGATGATCGGCATTTTCTACGACGATCCGGACACGACGCCCGAAGCGCAGCTGCGCGCGAAGGCGTGTTTCATGCCGGCCGACGGCGCGCCGGACGTCGAGCCCGTGCCGCCGGTCGAACGCGCGACGGTCGCGGGCGGCGAATATGCGGTGCTGCTGCATACGGGGCCGTACGCGGACCTGAAGACGGCCTACCAGTGGCTCTACGGCGACTGGCTGCGTCATTCGGGCCGCGAAGCCGCCGACGCGCCGCCGTTCGAGCTGTACCTCAACACGCCGATGGATGCGGCGCCGGCCGACCTGCGTACCGAAATTCATCTGCCGCTGCGCTGAGCAAAGGGTGCGTCGTGGAGCCGTGTATCTGGACGGACCGCGACGATATTGCCGGCGCGAGCATGCCCGGGACGATATCGGGCAGGCTGGTGCGCCGGCCGTCGAACGAAGTGTGCCGGCCTGTGCTCATGCGCAGCCGGCACGAACGCGCGGACGTCTTCAAGCCGCCTGCGTCCCGCAGCCGGGACAGAACCGCGCGTCGGCCGCCAGCGCCGCATGGCAGCGGCTGCAGGCCTTGCCGCGTTGCGCCGCGCCGCACTGCGCGCAGAAGCGCGCATCGGCCCCATTGAGCGCGCCGCAGCCGGCGCACGCGAGCTGGCTCAGCGGCGCGTTG
>NZ_QOBB01000278.1:0-8285 GCF_024704855.1 Burkholderia sp. HAN2018
GGCGGCGCCTCGGGCGAGCCTTCGACGATCGATTCGAGCGCGTCGGCGAGCACGTCCGGCACGATGCGCTCGAATTCGCGCGTGATCGCCAGCAGCACGTTGCGCAACTGCGGCGTCTTCAGGATGGCGAGCAGCAGCACCGCGCCGCGAATGCGCGTCGCGTCGTACTTCAGCGTCGCGTATACCCACGCACGTTCGACGGCGTCGTCGATATGCACGGACAGATCCGACACCGAGCCCGCGCCGCGCGGCAGCTTGTCGAGCGCGGCGACGAGCCCGCGGTCGATCGCGGCGTCGTCGATCGTGAAGTGGCGCAGCACGCGCTGCAGGTCGCCGTCGGGCCGTTGCAGCATCTGCTTGAACCAGTGCGCGAGCTCGACGTACGGATTGCCGCGCAACCGGCAGAAGCCGGTCGCCTGCTCGAGCGTCTCGTAGAGGAACGGATTCAGTTTTCCGAACAGGTTGACGCGGCCGATATCGGACATGACGGTTCCCGTTTAGGCGGTTTCGCGATGAAGGGGTGCGCCGGCGCGCCGCACGTCGTAGCGGACGACGAGGTCGCGCGCGGGGCCCGGTTCGAGCCGCTGCCCGAGCCACGCGGTGCGGCCGATGCCCTGCGGCGCGCCGAGCGCGATCGCCGGCACTGCGTTGGCCGCCAGTTCGAGCTGCACGTCCCAGTCGAACTCGATGCCGACGTATTCGCGCACCCATGACGCGAGCTGCCGGGCATGCGGGCCGCCCGGCAGGAAGCGGCGGTACGCGTCGAGCGACAGCGGGCCGAGCACGATCCGGAAGCGCGACTGCGCATCGCGCACCGCGATGCCGAGCGCGACGGCGCCCAGCCGCAAGGTCGGCCGCGTCGCGCGGATCGTGCAGCGCTGCGACCGTTCGATCGCGACCCATTGCGGCACGTGCTCGACGATGCGGGCCTCGACACCGAAATGCCGGCGCAGGATCTGCACGAGCCCTTCCGGGTTGCGCGTGTGCCGGACGAGATGGCCGGCATGGAAATAACGCGCATGCGGCGCGAGCGTGTCGGCGTCGGCATGCGCGGCGGGCTTGTCGTCGTGCGCCGCGCGCCCGATCAGGCTCGCGACATACCCGTCGAAGCGCGCGCGTTCCGGGCGATCGAGGCTCACCGTCGGCTGCGCGTCGGCCCACGCGCGGTAGAACAGCAGGATCAGCCGGTGATGAAACAGGTCGGCGAACGCGGCAAACGTCGGGTCGTCGTGCTGTGCGGCGCGTTCGTACGCGTATTCGGTCAGGTGCGTCGGCAGCGGCCCGTTCGGGCCGAACAGCCCGAATCCGTGAATGGCAATGCGCGGCGGCACGGTGCCGTCGTCGGTCACGCCGGCGAGCATCGACGCCGCGAACGCGAGCGACGGTTGCTGCCCGAGCCGCACCGGCTCGTCGCGCGGCCGCGTGCCATGGCCGAGCGGCGCGCGGCCGGGCGACAGCGCATCGAGCCAGCGCAGCGCCTGGAACAGGTCGTAACCGTGCGGCGCGGCACGCAGGCGCGCCCACCACGCGTCGCGGCGTGCGGCTTCGGTGGCCGTTCCGGCACGCGGAGACATGTCGCGCGTCATATCGCGGGCCGCCTGCCGACACGCGCCGGCCAGTGCGCGAGCGTGCCGCGCTGCGCGCTGGTCAGCACGCATTCGGCGAACGCGTTGATCGACACGTGGCGCGCGAAGAACTGTTCGAGCACCGCGCCGAGCAGGAACGGGCTGTCGCCGGAGAACGCATGGTCGTCGACGGTCACGTCGACCTGCACGCCACGCCCGAACATCAGGGGGCCGGACGCCTGCAGCCGGCGGAACACCGGCGAGAACGCCACGCGCAGCACGCCGTCGATCTGCCGGCGCATCGCGGCATCGGCCGGGTCGGCGTGCAGGCCGAGCAGTTCGCGCAGCGCATGCGCGCCCTCGACGTCGTCGAGATCGGTCAGCGTGTGACGTGCGAGCCCGAGATGGCGGATCAGCCGCCACGCGGTTTGCGCGTCGGCGATCGGCGGGCGCGGCCGCGACGGGCCGCGGATCGCGACGATGCTGTCGACCGGGGCCGACACGCGCAGCGTGAACGTGTTCGCATCGCCTGGCGGCTGCAGCAGCACGAGGTCGCGGTTGGTACACAGCGTGTCGGCCGCCAGGTAGCGCATCGTCTCGTCGTACGGCGCGCACTGGCTGTCGACGAGCGACACGTAGGTCTCGCTGCCGACGTAGCCGGTGCGCGTGCCGTTCGCGCGCGCCTGGGCGGAGACGAGCCGTGGTTCGCGCCGCACCGTGTAGTACGCGCCGTGGTTGCCGTCGTCGCTGGCGAACGACGCGTGAAACGGCCGGAATTCGCGCGACTGGCCGTCGTCGCGCTGCTCGCTCGCGAGGCGCTGCACCGCATAGACCTCGTAGTCGAGCGGCCGGCTGCGATCGACGACGACATGGTGTTCGCGCGCTCCCGGCTGCAACTGAATGCGATCGGCGCGGCGCGCGAACAGGTTCACGGCCGGCGTGCAGTTCAGCGCGAGGTGGCGCGCGCTGACGGCCGCCTCGAGCGCCGCGTCGTGGCGGTCGAACAGCACGGTCAGTTCGAACTCGTCGCCGGTCGCGCGAGCGAGCGCGGCACGCAGCCCGCCGATGCTGAAGAACAGGAAGCGCGCCGGAAACGCGAAATACTCGCGCAGGAGCCGGTAGCCGTGGAAGCTGCGGCCGTCGTCGGGCAGGATCGCCTGCGCGGGATCGAAACCCTCGTGGACGATCGCGTCGGCATCGAGCGTATGCAGCCAGCGCGGCGGCTGCGCCGGATCGTGGCACACGACGCCGAGCGCATGGGCGGCGATCAGTTCGAGCAGGTGCAGCGCGTCGCGCTCGGGGCCCGCGAGATGGAACGTCAGCCGGTCGAGCGGCAGTTGCGACAGCCTGGCGCCGCCGCGCGCCTTCAGCCGGATGCGCAGCGCACCGCGCACGTCCTGTCGTGCGGCGACGACGCCGCGCGGCAGCCACGACGGTGCGCCGGTGACGCTCGCATCGGTCAGTTCGAGCGGCCACAGCGTCAGGTCGTGCGCGGTACGGAATTCGCACGCGGTCTGCTCGGACGCGGCCGGCCGTGCACGCAGCGCCGTGCCGGCCGGCAGCCGCCAGCCTTGCGCGAGGCTGCCTTCGTTCAGCATCGGCGCGAACCGCACGATCGCCATCGACGGCAGCGGCGCGACATAACCGGGATACACGGCATCGAGCAGCGCCTGCGTGAAGCGCGGAAACTCGGCGTCCATCTTCAACTGCACGCGCGCGGTGAGGAAGCTGAAGCCTTCGAGCAGCCGCTCGACGTACGGGTCGGGTGGCCCCGATTCATTGAGCCGCAGCCGCGCGGCGACCTTCGGGAACTGCTGCGCGAATTCGCCGCCGAGCTCGCGCAGGTACGCGAGTTCACGGTTGTAGTAGTCGAGCAGGCGCGTATCCATCGCGTCAGGCTCCCGCCACGGATTGCAGCGACATCGCGCCCGTCTCGAGATCGAGGTCGGAGCGCAGCACGAATTCGAGCGGATGCGGGATCGACCACAGCGTGCCGCGAATCTCGAACAGCAGCACGTTGTGACGCCGTTCGCCGGCGCGGCCGCCCGGCGCATCGGTCACGCTGCGGACGTCGATGCTGTCGGGCGCGATGCGCGGCTCGAAGCGCACGATCGCGTCGCGGATCGACGCCTCGACCGACATCCGCTCGACGCCCGACATCGGCTTGCCGACGAGCGGCCGCATCCCGTAGTTGAGCACCGACGCCTGCGCGTGCGCGAACGCCGGCCAGTCGACGAAACCGTCCTCGGCGTTGCGCGTGTTGAGCAGCCACGCGAGATCGCGCAGCACGGCCGCACGCAGGCGTTCGGTGCCGATCCACTGCGCGCCGGGCGCTTCGCTCGCGCGCTGCGGCGTGTCGTCGGTGAGCCGGTCGAGCAGCGCGGGCTGAAGCCGGTCGCGCAGGTTGCCCTCCCGGCCGTCGCGGGTTCGCGGGTCGTCCATGGTCGTCTCCGCGCCGTCACATCTCGGTGTTTTCCTTGATGTTCCAGCCGACGGTCACCTCCGCGCCCTTGCCGCCGTTGTCGTTCTGCTGCCAGTACTGCTTCTTCACCTTCGCGGCCTGGAAGCCGTAGTGCATCATCAGCCGGTCGGCGACGTCGCCCGGATCGATCCCCGCGACCTGCGCGGACGTGACGAGCACCTCCTGCAGCGTCACGCGCATGAACTCGACCTGCGTGCCGCCGGTCTTGCACGCGGAGATCTCGACCGACGACAAATGCTTGCCGTTCGCGCAGTTCTTGATGATCGCGGGTGCCCCCTTGTCCATGTACGCGGCGACGACCAGATCGTTGAAGCTCGCCTTGCCCGCGTTGCCGCCGCTGCCGCTCGCCATGGCGCCCGGCTGGCTCGCGCCCCACGTGAACGACTGGATGTCGGTCCAGCCCTTGTGCTGCGCGTCCGCCGATTCGCCGGTCACGCCGTCCACCTTCATAAACATTGCCACGCCCATAACCGTCTCCGTTTCAGTGCGATGTCAGGATGAATGCCGCGTTGAAGTCCGATCGTTGCATGCGCCGCCGCTCATTCGTTGGCCGCCTTCGCGGTCGGCAGCCGCGAGATGAGCCGCAGCGACACGGTGAGCCCTTCCAGCTGGTAATGCGGCCGCAGGAAGAATTTCGACGTGTAGTAGCCGGGGTTGTCCTCGACCTCGTCGACGACCACCTGCGCGGCCGCGAGCGGCTTGCGCGCCTTGGTTTCCTGCGACGAATTGACGGGGTCGCCGTCGACGTAGTTCATGATCCAGTCGTTCAGCCAGCGCTCCATGTCGTCGCGTTCGCGGAACGAGCCGATCTTGTCGCGCACGATGCACTTCAGGTAATGCGCGAAGCGGCAGCACGCGAACAGGTACGGCAGGCGGCCGGACAGGCGCGCGTTCGCGGTTGCGTCGGGATCGTGGTACTCGGCCGGCTGGTACAGCGACTGCGCGCCGATGAACGCCGCGAAATCCGAGTTCTTCCGGTGCACGAACGGCATGAAGCCGTTCTTCGCGAGCTCGGCCTCGCGGCGGTCGCTGATCGCGATCTCGGTCGGGCATTTCTGGTCGACGCCGCCGTCGTCGGTCGGGAACGTGTGGCTCGGCAGCCCTTCGACCGCCCCGCCCGATTCGACGCCGCGGATCGACGAACACCAGCCGTACTGCTTGAACGAGCGGTTGATGTTCGCGGCCATCGCGTACGCCGAGTTCGCCCACGTATAGCGGTCGTGGTTCGCGGCGTCGGTGTCTTCCTCGAAGTCGAATTCGTCGACCGGGTTGGTGCGCGCGCCGTACGGCAGCCGCGCGAGAAAGCGCGGCATCGCGAGCCCGATGTAGCGTGAATCCTCCGATTGCCGCAGGCTGCGCCACGCCGCGTATTCGGTGTTCTGGAAGATCTTCGTCAGGTCGCGCGGGTTCGACAGCTCCTGCCACGAATCCATCTGCATCAGCTCGGGCGACGCGCCGGCGATGAACGGCGCGTGCGCGGCCGCCGCGATCTTCGACAGCTCGCCGAGCATCTCGACGTCGGGCGGGCTGTGGTTGAAATGAAAATCGCCGACCAGGCAGCCGAACGGCTCGCCGCCGAACTGACCGTATTCCTCCTCGTAGATCTTGCGGAACAGCGGGCTCTGGTCCCACGCGACGCCCTTGTAGCGTTTCAGCGTCCGCGCGACTTCGTTGCGCGACGCCGGCAGCGCCTTGATCTTCAGCAGCTCGTCGGTCTCGGTGTGCGTGACGAGGTAATGCAGCCCGCGCCACGCGCCTTCGAGCGTCTGGAACTCGTTGTGATGCAGGATCTGATTGATCTGCTCGGACAGCTTGCGGTCGATCTCCGCGATGATCTGCTTCACGCTGCCGTACGCGTCGGTCGTCATGCCGACCGTATGTTCGAGCGCCTGCTGCGCAAGCGTGCGCACCGCGCGCTCGACCGATTCGCGCGCCTCGGCCGTCTTCGGCTTGAACTCCTTCTGCAGCAGCGCCGCGAATTCGTCGTGCGCGACGGCGGGTCGCGCGGCATCGCGCGCGTCGACGCGGGACTGGACAGGATCATTCATCGCGGGCCTCCGGTTGGGTCGCGTCGCCGCTCTGCGCGCTCGCGTGCGGTTCGCGCACGAGCGTCTTCAGCAGGTCGGGGTCGTTGATCGCGCGTTCGATCAGTTGCTCGGCACCGTGCTTGCCGTCCATGTACGACAGCAGGTTCGACAGCTCGGTGCGCGCCTCCAGCAGCCGGCGCAGCGCGTCGACGTTGCGTGCGATCGCGGCCGGCGAGAAATCGTCGATCTGCTCGAACGTCATGTCGACGTTGAGCATCCCTTCGCCCGTCAGCGTGTTCGGCACCTGGAACGCGACGCGCGGCGCGACCGATTTCATCCGCTCGTCGAAGTTGTCGACGTCGATCTCGAGAAACTTGCGCTCCGGCAGGTCCGGCAGCGGCTCGGCGCGCTTGCCCGCCAGGTCCGAAATCACGCCCATCACGAACGGCAGCTGTACCTTGCGTTCGGCGCCGTAGGTCTCGACGTCGTACTCGATCTGCACGCGCGGCGCCCGATTGCGCGCGATGAACTTCTGTCCGCTGCCCGCCGCCTTGGTTCTGTCCGTCATCGTCCACTCCTTCACATCGATCAGGTTGCGCAGTCCGTCGTTGCCGCCCGCATGGCGGTTCCTTTCGTTCCTTTCGTTCGGTCCATTCGTTTCATTCGCTTCGCTCGCCGCTCAGCAGGTCCAGCTTCGCGAGACTCTCCGGCGCGAGATCGCGGATGATTTCGTAGAAGTCGAGCGCGAGCAGCCGCTGCGCGCGGCGCAGCAGCAGCGGCGCCGGGTGGCTCGGTTCGTGCTGTTCGAAATAGCGGCACATCTTGTCGAGACCGATGCGCACGTCGTCGCGGCTCGTGATGTCGGCTTCGCGCCACGCGTGGCCGTCCGGCATCGGCTTCGACGCAGCGGGTGCCGAGACCGCCTGCGACGCGTCGCCGGGAACGGCCTGCTGCGTGTCGGGCGACACCGGTTGCGGCTCGGGTAGCGGCACCTCGCGTACGATGCGCCGCAGCGCCCTCTCCGCATCGCCTTCGTCGGGTGCCCATTCGCGGCCCAGCTTGTCGGTCACGCACGCGCGGATCGCATCCAGCGCGTGCAGTGCCGCGCGCGCCGCGTCGAGCGGCGTCGTGCCATCGCCCGACGCGGCCGACAGCGCGGCCAGCAGGCTTTCGCGGCTGCCGGCTACGGGGCTGCCGGTATCGTCGCGGCCGTCGAGCAGCCGTTCGGCGTCGCGCACGCTCGGCCCGCCTTCGAACAGCGGCTGGCGGCGCGCCGCGCGCGCGCAGTCGTGTGCGCCGGCCACGTCGGCGAGCGCGTTCATCCGCGGTGTCGGGTCCGGTTCGCCGTCCGCGTCGAGCCGCGGATGCAGGGCGTCCCAGCGGCGCTCGAGCAGGTTCGCGACGAGCGCGAGCGCGTCCGCATAACCGGGGATGCCGTGCTGCTCGGTCCAGCTTCGCGCGAGACAGGCGATCACGCGCAGGTCCTTCGTGCGCGCGGACAGCGCCAGCGCGAGCCGCTCGACCGCGCGCCAGTCGGGCGCCTCGGCCGGGATCACGGTGTCGCCGTATTGCTGCTCGGCGCGCGGTGTCGCACGCTCCTGCAACTGCAGGAACTCGGCGTCGTATTCGAGGTTCGCGCCGCACGGCGCATCGGGCGCGACATCGGCGAGCAACGGGCCGATCAGGCCCGCGCGCGGTGTCGCCGGGATGCCGGGCGGCACCGCGGAAAATGCGGCGGCGGCCAGCGCCGCCTGGCTGACGTCATTCGAATGCATAGTCGATGTTGACCGGTTTGCTGCCGAAATCGATCGCCACGGTGCGGTGCAACGGCGGCAGCGAGCCGTTGCGGATTTCGATCACGTAGACGCCCGGCGTCAGCGATACCGAACGCAGCGGCGGGCTCGCGCCGCGCCGCGCGCCGTTCACGTAGACGTCGCCCCATGGCCGCACGTTGAAACGCACCTGCACGGTTTCCTGCGCCTTCGGCGCACGCGGCTGTTGCTCGGCAGGCAGCGCGTTCACGGCGGCGACGGCCGTCTGGCTGTCCGGCGGTTTCGGTGCCGGGGATGGCGTCGTCACCGGCGGAACGGCGGCTTCCGACGGCGGCACGTTGACGACGCGCTCCGACGCGTCGAGGCTGCCGGCGGGCGCGATGGCGGGACTGGCGCCGGCCGGCGGCGGGGCCGCGTTCGTCACGGTGGTCGCAACCTG
>NZ_QOBB01000279.1:0-8126 GCF_024704855.1 Burkholderia sp. HAN2018
CGTGCTCGTGTCGGCCGGCGTGCACGGCGACGAGACGGCGCCGATCGAGCTGCTGTCGATGCTCGTGCGCGATCTCGCATCGGGCGCGCTGCCGCTCGCGTGCCGGCTGCTCGTCGTGCTCGGCAACGTGCCGGCGATGCGTGCCGGCGAACGCTATCTCGACGACGACCTGAACCGCCTGTTCAGCGGCCGTCATGCGCAGGTGCCCGCCAGCCGCGAAGCACCGCGCGCCGCGCAGCTGGAAGCGGCTGCCGCCGCGTTCTTCGCGGACGCGCCGGCCGGCGCCGCGCGCTGGCACATCGACATGCATACGGCGATCCGCGCGTCGGTGTTCGAGCAGTTCGCACTGCTGCCGCACACGGGCACGCCGCCGACGCGCACGATGTTCGAATGGCTCGGCGACGCGCGGATCGCGGCCGTGCTGCTGCATACCGCGAAGGGCAATACGTATTCGCATTTCACGGCCGAGCACTGCGGCGCGCTCGCGTGCACGCTGGAACTCGGCAAGGTGCGCCCGTTCGGCCAGAACGACCTGACGCGCTTCGCACCGGCCGATCGCGCGGTGCGCAAGCTCGTGTCGGGCGCGGGAGGAGATGCGGTCGTGCAGGGCGATCATCCGCCGCTGCCGCGCGTGTTCACGGTGATCGACCAGATCACGAAGCAGAGCGACGCGCTGGAGCTGTTCGTCGCGGCCGACGTCGCGAACTTCACCGCGTTTGCACGCGGCACGGTGCTCGCGCAGGACGGCGACTACCGCTACACGGTGACGCACGACGAGGAGCGGATCGTCTTTCCGAACCCGACCGTGAAGCCGGGCCTGCGCGCGGGCCTGCTTGTCATCGACACGACGCGCGAGACGATCGCGGCGCTCATTTGAGCGCATGTCCCGACCGGCTGCTGATTGCGCTGCCGCGACGGCACGCGGCCCGCGCCTGACCCGCAACCTGTCGGCATCCCGTCGTCGTCGCCCGCAAGCCGGGGGCCGACGGCACGCGCCCCGGCTTGCGTATTTGCGACACCGTTTTGCAAGTTCGGCGGATCGCCTGACCGGCGCCGCGCACGCACCGCAGCATCGCGCGACGTCGCCCGCTTTGCCATATCGGGCCGCGCGGATTGGTACAATCGCGGCCTTGCGGCTGTTGCGCCGCATCACGGCGTGGCATCGCGATTGTCGTGGTCATCCGACCCTGCAATGATGCAAGCGCCCGTAGTTCCGGAACATTCGAGTATCGAGGAGAGCACCTGATGAAGTTGGATTGGCGTAAAGTGGCCGCGCATGCGGCGGTGGCGGCATCGGCGGTGGCGGCAGGCAGCGCGTTTGCCGCGGATCTGAAGGAGATCCGTTTCGGCGTCGAAGCCTCGTACGCGCCGTTCGAATACAAGACGCCCGACGGCAAGCTGACCGGCTTCGATATCGACATCGGCAACGCGGTGTGCGCGAAGCTGAAGACGAAGTGCGTGTGGGTCGAGAACGACTTCGACGGCCTGATCCCGGCGCTGCAGGCGCGCAAGTTCGACGCGATCAACTCGGACATGACGATCACCGACCAGCGCAAGCATGCGATCGCGTTCACCGATCCGATCTACACGATTCCGAACCAGCTGATCGCGAAGCAGGGCAGCGGCCTGCTGCCGACCCCGCAATCGCTGAAGGGCAAGCGCGTCGGCGTGCTGCAGGGCACGATCCAGGAAGCGTACGCGAAGAAGAAGTGGGCGCCGGCAGGTGTCGAGGTCGTGCCGTACCAGACGCAGGATCTGGCCTACGCCGACCTGAAGTCCGGCCGTCTCGACGCGACGTTCCAGGACGCGGAAGCCGGTTCGAAGGGCTTCCTGGCGAAGCCGCAGGGCCAGGGCTTCGCGTTCGCGGGCGGTACCGTGAGCGACGCCGAGATCCTCGGCTCGGGCGTCGGTTTCGGCCTGCGCAAGAACGACGCGGCGTTGAAGACCGCGCTCGATCAGGCGCTGAAGGACCTGAAGGCCGACGGCACGATCGACAACCTCGCGAAGAAGTACTTCAGCGTGCCCGTGACGCTCAAGTAAGCGTTGCGTTCGATCGCACGATGCAAGCAAACCGGCCGCTCATGCGGCCGGTTTGCTTTTGCAGGCGGGGAACGGTGTAAAACAGGATGCGAAACAGGGTGTGAAACCGCCGAAAACGGCGGGGAGCGGCCGGCGCCGCGTCACGCCGGAAAGAACCGGCCCAGTTCGCGCGCGAGCTCGTTGAGCACGCCCATCTCCTGCTGCGTGATCTTGCGCGCGGGCTGCGCGCCGGCCCAGTCGCCGTACAGCAGCGCGACGGTCGTCGTGCCGACGCGCACGGGCAGCAGCACGAACGCGCGCGTGTCGTCGAACGCGTCGAGATACCATGCGGGCAGGCGCTTGAGCATCTTCGGCTCCCGTGCCTGCTCGATGAAGATGCCGACCGAGTTCGAGATCGCGAGATGAAACACGTCCGGCTCGAAGCGCTCGTCGAAGCGCAGCCGGTCGAGCATCGTATCGACGCCGGGGCCGAAGCCGAGGCGCGCGGCGAACATGCCGTCGTCGTGACGCACGAACATCACGGTGCGCGTGAACGCGAGGCCGGCCAGCAGGCTTTCCGACGCGAGCGCGAGTACCGGCGTCAGCACGTGCTCGGACGGCAGCGCGCGCAGGTCCGCGAGGCCGGCTTCGAGGCACGCCTCGGGCTCGGCCTGCGCGCGCGCGATCGCATCGGCGTTCGCGCGCAGCTCGACGATCTCGCGCATCATGGTGTCGCTCGCTTCCTCGCGCGCGAGCCGCTCGGCGATCTCGACGAGCGCGTCGGGTTCCATGCCGAGTTCCGCGCCGTAGTGCTGCGCGAGCGCCGCGATGCGCGCGTCGCGCTGCGGGCTCGCGGGCATCACGAGCGCGCCCGCGACGTCGGTCGAGCAGCGGCTGATCTCGCGCAGCCAGCGGACGCGTTCGGTCGGGCCGTCGTCGGACACCTCGCCCGCGTCGAGGTCGTCCTCGTCGTTGCCGAACGCGTCGGTGCGGACCACGTGGTCGTGGTCGGCCATCCCCGCGCGGATCACGTCGGGCAGCCGCCAGCGCGCGGCCGCCTCGAGCCCGATCTCGTCGAAGCCGACGCCGAGCACGTCGATGCAGGCGGCCGCTTCGTCGCCGTTCAGTTCGGCCGCGCGGCGGCGGATCCGGTCCCATTCGCTGTCGAGATAGCAGACCACGAGCAGCTTGCCGACCTGGCGCATCAGCGTGCAGACGACGGCTTCCTCGCCCGCGCGCAGCTCGACGCGTTCGGTGAGCTTGCGTGCGACGCAGCCGGACAGCAGCGCGCGGTTCAGTTCGAGCTTCGCGTCGATGCGCCGCGGCGTGCTGTGGTGGAAATGGTCGACGAGCTTGAGCCCGACGACCAAATGGCCGACGGCATCCATGCCGAGCACCATCAGTGCGCGGGTCACGGTCGTGATGTTGCCGCCGAACGCCATGTACATCGCGGAATTCGCGAGCCGCAGCACTTTCTGCGTGAGTGCGAAGTCCGACAGCACGACGCGCACGAGCGCGGTGAAGTCGAGGTCGTCGTTCTTCATCGCGGCCATCGTCGCGCGCAGCGATTCCGACAGCAACGGGAAATCGCCCCGTTCGTTCATCCGGGCCCACAGCTTGTCGAGCAACGCGGTGCGGGGCAGGTGTTCGGTGATTGACATACGGATCTGTCCGGTTCGCCGCGCGTCAGGCGGCGGCGTGCAGGTGCAGCTGATGGGCCTCGAAGCGCCGCGCAAGCTCCTCGGACGGCAGCGCCTGGCAGACGAGCCAGCCCTGGATATGGTTGCAGCCCATTTCCGTCAGCAATTCGCGCTGCGCCTCGGTCTCGACGCCTTCCGCGACGAGCTCGAGATCGAGCGTCTGCGCGAGGCCGACCACGGCCGACACGATCGCGCGGTCGTTGCGCGAGGTCAGCAGGTTCTCGACGAAACTGCGATCGATCTTCAGCTTCGCGAGCGGGAAGCGCTGCAGATACGCGAGGCTCGAATAACCGGTGCCGAAATCGTCGATCGCGAAGCGGATGCCGAGATCGGTCAGCTCCTCGAGCAGCCCCTTCGCCTGCGCGGGATCGTGCATCAGCAGGCTTTCGGTGATCTCGAGCACGATGCGGCGCGGGTCGATGCCCGTCAGCGCGATCGCCTCGCGCACGCTTTGCGTGAAGCGCGGGTCGCGGAACTGCTGCGGCGACACGTTGACCGCCACGTACTGCAGCGCGAGCCCCTGGCCGTCCCAGGCGACGAGCTGCATGCACGCGGCCTTGAGCACCCAGTTGCCGAGATAGTTGATCAGGCCGATCGATTCGGCGAGCGGAATGAAGGTCGCCGGCGGCACGAGGCCGTGCACCGGATGGCGCCAGCGGATCAGCGCCTCGACGCCGACCACCGCGCCCGACTGGCTGCGCGTGATCGGCTGGAAATGGAGCGAAAACTCGCCGTTGCGCACGCCGTCGTACAGGTCGGCTTCGAGCTTCAGCCGTTCGGCGTCCGCCGGGTCGTCGACGGGCGCGTGGAACGCGAGCGCGTTGCCGCCCGACGCCTTCGCCTGCGCGAGCGCGTGATCGGCACGGCGCAGCAGCGGGCTGTGGTGCTGCGCGCGATGCGGGGCGGCGCGCTCGTCAGGGTAGAGCGCGATGCCGATGCTCGCGGACAGGTGCACGGTCTGCCCCTGGTACACGTAAGGCTGGCGCACCGCGGCCTGCAGCCGGCGTGCGAGTGCATCGGCGGCATTGCTCGCCTGCGTGCGGTCCGGCGCACTGAGCACGACCGCGAACTTGTCACTCGCGACGCGCGCGAGCTGTTCGTTCTGCGTGACGAGCGCCTTCAGCCGCTGCGCGGTTTCGCGCAGCAGCGTGTCGCCCGCGTCGTAGCCGAGCGCGCGGTTGATCCGCTGGTAGTCGTCGAGGTCGAGCAGCAGCAGCGCCGCGCAGGTGCCGCCCTCGTCGGCGGCCTGCTGCGCGCGCATCAGCGCGGGCACGAGCGCGGACAGGTTGTCGAGGCCCGTCATCGGGTCGTGGTGCATCTCGTAGGTCAGGCGCGCCTCGAGCGCGCGCCACGACGACACGTCGAACGCCGCGATCGCGAACCCGTCCACCCCATGGTGGCGGCTCTTGAACGCGCGGATCTCGACGTCGAGCGGGTAGGTCAGCGATTTCACGATGCACATCGTCGCCTTCTCGACCTGGCCGGAACGCGCGGCGCGCGCAAGCAGGCCTTCGAGCGCCGCGGTATCCTGTTCGGCGATCAGGTCGCGCAGCGTCAGCGTGTGTAGGTAGTCGCGGTGGTAGCCGATGAAGCGCAGGCTCGCGTCCGACACGTAAAGAAAACGCAGTTCGCGGTCGACATGGGCGAGGAAATCCACCGTGCCAACCGTCTGTTCCAGCCAGTTGCGTACGGAGTCGTCGCGGCGCGGGGCGCCGGCGCGCGCGGGCATCAGCGCGCCGCCCGACCAGGCGAAGCGGCGCAGCGTATGCAAGGCGCTGCGCCAGGAGCCCTTGCGTGACGTCTGTTTCCTGTTGGCTTCCATGTTTCTCGCTGACGTGAAGGGCTGGAACCGGTTGTCCGGAAGGAATAACGGCAGACTGTGCGGAATCTTTAACGGGCCGGGCGCGGATGGCGCTGCCGCGGGTCCGAATTGGTCACGCAAGTGTTCGACAGGCGAACGCCTGCGTGGCCCACATCGAGGCTGACTTTATAAGAAATGAGGATGCAGATGAAGCGAAAACTGTTGCTGGGCGCCGCCGTGGCGGCGCTGGTGGCCGGTCATGCACTGATGGCGCAGGCGGAACTGAAGCCGGGCGCCGCGGCGCCCGATTTCACGACGCAGGCGTCGCTGGGCGGCAAGACCTACACCTACGCGCTCGCGGACGCGCTGAAGCAGGGGCCGGTCGTGCTCTATTTCTACCCGGCTGCGTTCACGAAGGGCTGCACGATCGAGGCGCACGCGTTCGCGGACGCAGTCGACCGTTACAAGGCTTACGGCGCGACGGTGATCGGCGTATCGGCCGACAAGATCGACACGCTGACGAAGTTCTCGGTGAGCGAGTGCCGGAGCAAGTTCCCGGTCGCGGCCGATCCGGACGCGAAGATCATCCGGGAATACGACGCGAAACTGCCGGCGATCGACCGCGCGAACCGCGTGTCCTACGTGATTTCGCCGGAAGGGAAGATCCTCTACGAATACACGAGCATGTCGCCCGACAAGCACGTCGAGAACACGCTCGCCGCCGTGAAGGCGTGGGCCGACGCACATCCGAAGCAGTAAACGGGCACCGGGGCACCGGGGCACCGCGTGCGTCAAGCGTCGAGGCGGCCCGTCGTGCGGGCCGCCGGTACGGATCGGCGCGCCGCCGCGCGGCGGCGCGTGTGAGGGCGCTAGGCGCGCAAGGCCTGCTCGATCGGCACGCTGCCGCCGACGAAGCCGACGATCTTGCGCGAGATGCCGAGCTTGATCGCCTCGATCGCGGCCCAGGCGACGTCCTGGCGTGACACGGGCGGGGCGCCGTCGAACCACGCGTCGGTCAGCGCGATCTTGCCGACGCCTGGGTCGTCCGTAAGCGGGCCGGGGCGCAGGATCGCGTAGTCGACACCCGACGCGATCACGCGATCGTCGCCTTCGCGCTTCATCTGCGAATAGTGGCGCAGCGCGTCCGGGCCGAGTTCGGGCCGGTACGCGGACAGCGAGCTGATCACCACGAGCTTCTGCGCGTTGTAGGCCAGCGTGTATTCGGCCGCACGGGCGACCGCGTCGCGGTCGACCTGCTCCTCTTCGGCCGCGCCTTCCGATTCGGCCGAGCCGGCTGCGTAGATCACGTGCGTGATGCCCTGGAATGCGTGCGAGAAATCGTTCGTCAGATCGGCCTCGACTACCCGCGCGCCCGCCAGCGCATAGCCGTGCCGGCGCACGAGCGCCGTGACCTCGAACTCCGGCTGCTTGAGCAGCAGATCCGCGCAGGCCTGGCCCGTTCGGCCGGTCGCGCCAATCAGCAGTACCTTCGTCGTCATGAAACCGCTCCTTGCTCGATGCGTCGTCCTCCCAGATAGGGACGGACGACCGATAACTCAAGTGTAATGTCGATTTGCCCGTGCGGCGGGTGTGTATTAAGGGGCGTACCGGCGACGGGCCTTCCTGCCGCCATTCGTTCACACGGATGCGGGAATGACGCGCCGAACGGCTATCATGTGCGCGATGCATTTTTCGCCGCTACGTCATACAACGCAGCGGCCCACCGGTTGGAGTACACATGGCATTACCCCTGGACAACGTCAGCATGGCCGTGTTCTGCGACTTCGAGAACGTCGCGCTCGGCGTGCGCGACGCGAAGTACGAGAAGTTCGACATCAAGCCCGTGCTGGAGCGCCTGCTGCTGAAGGGCAGCATCGTCGTGAAGAAGGCCTATTGCGACTGGGATCGCTACAAGGGCTTCAAGGCGTCGATGCACGAGGCGAGCTTCGAGCTGATCGAGATTCCGCACGTGCGCCAGTCGGGCAAGAATTCGGCCGACATCCGGCTTGTCGTGGATGCGCTCGACCTCTGCTACACGAAGTCGCACGTCGATACGTTCGTGATCATCAGCGGCGACTCGGATTTTTCGCCGCTGGTGTCGAAGCTGCGCGAGAACGCGAAGAAGGTGATCGGCGTCGGCGTGAAGAAATCGACGTCGGACCTGCTGGTCGCGAACTGCGATGAATTCATCTTCTACGACGATCTGGTACGTGAGCAGCAGCGCACGCTCGCGAAGCGCGAACAGCAGCAGCGCGCGGGCAACGGCGGCGCGAAGCGGCCGGACGAGCCGGCGGCGTCGCGCAAGCACGACCTGGACGCGCGCAAGGCCGAGGCGATCGCGCTGGCCGTGGAGACGTTCGACGCGCTCGCGTCGGAGCGGGACGATGTCGGCAAGATCTGGGCGTCGGTGCTGAAGAGCGCGATCAAGCGGCGCAAGCCGGATTTCAACGAGTCGTACTACGGATTCCGCGCGTTCGGCAACCTGCTCGACGAGGCGCAGGCGCGCGGCCTGCTCGAAGTGGGGCGTGACGACAAGTCGGGTGCGTTCGTGTCGCGGGCACGCCAGTCGGCGGCCGCGGAGCAGGTTGCGCAGGCCGGCGAAGGCG
>NZ_QOBB01000280.1:0-8137 GCF_024704855.1 Burkholderia sp. HAN2018
AGGGCCGGGCCACGATTTGCGCCAATCAAGGGACGGATTCGATCACTCCGGATCGGGCGAGTCAGCGCGCCCTCCCCGGCCGCACCGTACTTACGCGAGCAGCGAGCGCAGCATCCACGCGGTTTTTTCATGCGTCTGCAGGCGCTGCGTCAGCAGGTCGGCGGTCGGCTCGTCGCTCGCCGCGTCGGCGATCGGGAAGATTCGCGCGCGCGGTTCGCACGACGGCCTCGTGCCCTTCGACGAGCGGGCGGATCATGTCTTCCGCCGCCGCCACGCCCTTCGCTTCCGGCACCGACGACAGTTTCGCGAAATCGCCGAAGGTACGCGTTCCTGTCCTTCCGGATTCGACGCTACGCGCCGAACCGGATCGCGCCGTTCTCGATGGCAGCCTGGCTGCCGTATTGCCAGGTGATGTTGCGGTGTTCATGTCCGATCGGCAGACCCGAGTAGATCGGCAGGCCGAAGCCGCCCAGCACGTCGACAAGCATCTGCTCGAGCGTGAAATCCGCGCCGTCCGGGATCGGGCAGCGCGTGAATTGCCCGAGCACGAACGCACGGGCTCCGTCGAACGCGCCGCTCAGACGCAGTTGCGTCAGGCTGCGGTCGAGCCGGTAGCCCAACTCCGTCACGTCCTCCAGCAGTACGATCGCGTCGCGTGAGCGAAGCGACCAGCGCGTACCCGCGACGCTCGCGAGTACCGTCACGTTGCCGCCGCACAAACGTCCCCGCACGGCACCAGGGGCGCCGGACAAATGCCGCAGACTCAGCGCGGCGCGTTCGTCGCCGGTCAGCACAGCGCGAATGTCGGCGCGCGTCGCGTCGTCGACCTTGGTCGCCAGACTGTGAAATGTCGGGCCATGCAGCAAACGCACGCCGGGCCGATCCGCGAGTGCGCAGAACAGTGACGTTGCGTCGGAAAAGCCGATGATCGTCTTTGGCGTTGCGATCTCGTCGGGCAAGTGCTCAAGCAAATGCGCGCAACCGAATCCCCCCCGCGCGAGCCACACGATCTCGATCGACGGATCCATCAGGGTGCGCCGCAGGTCGTCCGCGCGTTCCTCGGCGGTACCGGCGAAATAGCGGTACCGGCTGCCGAGATGCGCGCCGGCCCTGACCTCGAAGCCCCAACTTTCGACGAGCGCAATGCCACGCGCGATGCCTTCCGGATCGGGCACACCCGCAGGCGCGACCACGCCCACTGCCTTGCGTCGTGATTCCATTGAATGGCTACCTGGATGATGGAGAACCTGCCGAATATATCCGACACCGCTTGCTGACGGCTCGGCCTTGTCACGCAGCGTCGTGCGCGCGGGGATGACGATCGCCGGCGTCCGCGAAACCGCTGCGTTGCCGGCGCCGCTTGAGAATCACCGTCGCGGCAAAATCGCCGACCGATCGACGAACCAGGCGGCACGTCGAGCGGATGCACCTCGGAACCGCCGGCGTTGCGGGCCCTTCCCGGCGTCAACGCGTCGGTCGGTAACCAGTCAGCCATGTCGAGCGCAGGGACTCGTACCCATCCCATCGGACGTACGCGCAGGCATTCAAGCAGGATGTGATCAGGGAGACGTTGGCGCCCGGCATGTCGGTGTCGATTGTTGCGCGCCGGCACGACATCAACGCCAATGTGGCGTCCGGATGGCGCAAGCAATATCGTCAGGGCACCCTCAACCGGGTAGATCTGGATAGATCGTGGTTCTTCGTGGACATGTTGCGGACTCCTCACTCAACGAACCGGAGCAATTCACGCGAATCTGTTGCCCTGCATGCCGACACCGCACCACCCGTATGGCTCGCCACTGCAGCGTGGCGTGCGCTCCGCCGCGCTCAGGCGGCGGCGATCGCGTGCAGCGCCTGCGACACCAGTTCGGCCGCACCGCCGACGACGATCGCGAATCCGACTACGTACCGCGCGATCTCGGCCGGCGCCCGCACCTTCGGTGCCGCCAGTGCGGCGCGCATGTTCAGCATCATTTGCGTCATGATCGTCACTCCTTCAATGAAATCCAGGATCGGGACGAAACGGCCGACCGGACGACCGGCCGTTTCCCGTTACTGCCTCACCGTGCTACTGCACGGCAATGCTCACGCGAGGTCGAAGCGGTCGAGGTTCATCACCTTGTTCCAGGCCGCGACGAAGTCGCGCGCGAACTTCTCCTTCGCATCCGCGCTGCCGTACACCTCGGCCAGCGCACGCAGCTGCGCATGCGAGCCGAAGATCAGGTCGACGCGCGTACCGGTCCACTTCACCTTGCCCGTCGCGCGATCGCGCCCTTCGAACACGTCGTTCGCGGCCGACACCGGCTTCCATTCCGTGCCCATGTCGAGCAGGTTCACGAAGAAGTCGTTCGTCAGCGCTTCCGGACGATCGGTGAACACGCCGTGCTTCGCCTCGCCGGCGTTCGCACCGAGCACGCGCAGGCCACCGACGAGCACCGTCATCTCGGGCGCGCTCAGCGTCAGCAGTTGCGCCTTGTCGACCAGCAGCGCCTCGGCCGGCGTCTTGAACGCGCTCTTCAGGTAGTTGCGGAACCCGTCAGCCACCGGCTCGAGCACGGCCATCGCTTCGATATCGGTCTCTTCCTGCGATGCATCCGCACGGCCCGGCGCGAACGGCACCGTCACCGCGACGCCCGCGTTCTTCGCGGCCTGCTCGACGCCGGCCGCACCGGCCAGCACGATCAGGTCGGCGAGCGACACCTTCTTGCCGCCCGTCTGCGCATCGTTGAACGCCTTCTGCACGCCTTCGAGCGTCGCGAGCACCTTCGCGAGTTCAGCCGGACGGTTCACTTCCCAGTCCTTCTGCGGCGCCAGGCGGATGCGCGCACCGTTCGCGCCGCCGCGCTTGTCCGATCCGCGGAACGTCGCGGCCGACGCCCATGCCGTCGACACGAGCTGCGACACCGACAGGCCCGTCGCCAGCACCTTCGCCTTCAGCGCGGCAACGTCGGCGTCGTCGATCAGCGGGTGATCGACTGCCGGGATCGGGTCCTGCCACAGCAGGTGTTCCGCCGGCACTTCCGGGCCGAGATAACGGGAGCGCGGGCCCATGTCGCGGTGCGTGAGCTTGAACCAGGCACGCGCAAACGCATCGGCGAACTCGGCCGGGTTCTCGTAGAAACGGCGCGAGATCTTTTCGTAGGCCGGGTCGAAACGCAGCGACAGGTCGGTCGTCAGCATCGTCGGGCGATGCTTCTTCGACGCGTCGAACGCATCGGGAATCACTTCGCCGGCGTCCTTCGCGACCCACTGGTGCGCACCGGCCGGGCTCTTCGTGAGCTCCCACTCGTAGCTGAACAGGTGCTTGAAGAAGTCGTTGCTCCACTTCGTCGGCGTCGACGTCCACGTGACTTCGAGGCCGCTCGTGATCGCATCCTTGCCCTTGCCCGTGCCGAACGTGCTCTTCCAGCCGAGACCCTGCTCCTCGAGGCCCGCGGCTTCCGGCTCGGGGCCGACGTTCGACGCCGGACCGGCACCGTGCGTCTTGCCGAACGTGTGGCCGCCCGCGATCAGCGCGACCGTCTCTTCGTCGTTCATCGCCATCCGCGCGAACGTCTCGCGGATGTCATGCGCGGCGGCGACCGGGTCGGGGTTGCCGTCCGGGCCTTCCGGGTTCACGTAGATGAGGCCCATCTGCACGGCAGCGAGCGGGCTTTCGAGCTCACGCTTGCCCGAGTAGCGGCTGTTCGGGCCGCCGCTCAGTTCCAGCCAGATCTTTTCCGAGCCCCAGTAGACGTCGTCCGGTTCCCACGTATCGACACGGCCGCCGGCATAGCCGAAAGTCTTGAAGCCCATCGATTCGAGCGCGACGTTGCCGGTCAGGATCAGCAGGTCGGCCCACGAGATGTTGCGGCCGTACTTCTGCTTGATCGGCCACAGCAGCCGGCGTGCCTTGTCGAGGCTGACGTTGTCCGGCCAGCTGTTGAGCGGCGCGAAGCGCTGCTGCCCGCCGCCCGCGCCGCCGCGGCCGTCGGCCGTGCGGTACGTGCCGGCGCTGTGCCAGGCCATGCGGATGAACAGGCCGCCATAGTGGCCGAAGTCGGCCGGCCACCAGTCCTGCGACATCGTCATCAGGGCGTGCAGGTCCTTCTTCACCGCCGCGAGGTCCAGCTTGCTGAACGCTTCCGCGTAGTCGAAATCCTTGTCCATCGGATCGGACAGCGCCGAATGGCGGTGCAGGATGTTCAGGTTGAGCTGATTCGGCCACCAGTCCTTGTTCGTCGTGCCGCCACCAGCGGTGTGGTTGAACGGGCACTTCGTTTCGTTCGACATGCGATTTCTCCTTGGCTTGCTCGTATGACTCCACCGGTTCGCTCCGGCAGCATGCCGGGTGCGGTTGGTGGAGTGTCATTGCGGGGATGGGAAACGGAACAGGTTGATTCTCCTGTCGTACTACGGGATGTCGCGCGGGACCTGTTACGCGCGTTCCCGCCGCGACGCGCCGCGGGCGGGACGCTCGGGGAACCGGCTGCCGGCAGGCGTCGTGACGACGCCGCGGGCGGAATTCCAGCTTTCGGACATGCGATGCTCCCTCATGGCTTGATGGCGGGTGAATCGGGGGAACACTGAACCGGCGCGCGGCGGCGTTCAACCGCCATACACACGATCCGCGAGGTACGCGAACGCAATCGGACGCAGGCTGCGAACCGCCGCCCTGGCGCGATGTACGACCGCGTCGCGCGGCGGGATGTTCCGCTGCGCGTGCTGCAATACCGACCGCATCATGACATCCTCCTTTGACGCTTGCACTCAGCGTGCAGACCGGTCGTCGACAAGACACCGATCCATGGAGAGGATTCTATATGCGTCTATCGATTACTTGAATTTAATTAATTTCATCTATGCGATAGAGAAAAATAAACGGGGTCGTAAGACCCCGCTCATCGGGCTGCCGCACGCGCATGCCGCAGCGTGCTCAGTTCATCGTCGCCGGCATGTCGAGCTTCGCGACACCCGGCAGCTCGCAGGCGGAAATCGCGTCGCTGATCGCGTCGATCGCGGGCATCCGCGTGAAGCTCTTGCGCCACACGAGCACCACGCGGCGGTCGGGCACCGGCTCGTTGAACGGCACGTACGACAGCAGTTCGGCATCGGGGCCGTTCGCGCGCGGGCCGATCTCGGCAACCGACATTCGCGGCAGCACCGTGATGCCGACGCCGCTCGCGACCATGTGGCGGATCGTCTCGAGCGACGAGCCCTCGAAGGTCTTCTGGATGCCGTCGGCCGTCTGCGAGAAGCGCATCAGCTCCGGGCACACGCCGAGCACGTGATCGCGGAAGCAGTGACCGTTGCCGAGCAGCAGCATGGTTTCCTGCTTCAGGTCCTCGGCGTCGATCTCTTCGCGCTTCTCCCACGGATGGCCGGCCGGCAGCGCGACGACGAACGGTTCGTCGTACAGCGGGCGCACCATCAGGCCGGTTTCCGGAAACGGCAGCGCCATGATCGCGGCGTCGATCTCGCCCTGCTTCAGCAGTTCGAGCAGCTTGAGCGTGTAGTTTTCCTGCAGCATCAGCGGCATCTGCGGGACACGCTGGATCATCTGCTTGACGAGCGTCGGCAGCAGGTACGGCCCGATCGTGTAGATTACGCCAAGGCGGAACGGGCCGACCAGCGGATCCTTGCCCTGCTTCGCGATCTCCTTGATCGCGAAAGTCTGCTCGAGTACGCGCTGCGCCTGCGTGACGATCTGGTCACCGATCGGCGTCACGCTCACTTCGCTCGCGCCGCGCTCGAAAATCTGCACGTTCAGCTCGTCTTCGAGCTTCTTGATCGCCACCGACAGCGTCGGCTGGCTCACGAAGCAGGCTTCGGCCGCACGGCCGAAATGCCGTTCGCGCGCGACCGCGACGATGTATTTCAATTCAGTCAGCGTCATTGTGGGTCAATCAGAGATATACAGGCGATAGGTTTAATTTATACACCCTGTGACACCGGTTCGCCAAGTTTCTCTGCATCGGAATGCGTCGAATGGCGATTCCGGATCCGGCCCCAGCCCGCGGATCAGGCTTTCAGATACTGCTCCCGCGCGCCGAGCCAGCGCGCGAGATGCTGCGTGACGATTTCGGGATACGCGGCAATCAGCCGCGTCGCGGCTTCACGAGCCGGATCGATCAGCCAGCCGTCGGTCTCCAGGTTCGCGAAGCGCAGCATCGCCGCGCCCGACTGGCGGGCGCCGAGGAATTCGCCGGGGCCGCGGATCTCGAGGTCGCGCCGCGCGATCTCGAAGCCGTCGGTCGTCTCGCGCATCGTCTTCAGCCGCTCGCGGCCGGTGAGCGACAGCGGTCCTGTGTACAGCAGCACGCACACCGACGCCGCGGTGCCGCGCCCGACCCGGCCGCGCAACTGGTGCAGCTGCGCGAGGCCGAAGCGCTCCGCGTGCTCGATCACCATCAGCGACGCGTTCGGCACGTCGACGCCGACCTCGATCACGGTCGTCGCGACGAGCAGCTGCACTTCGTTGCGCGTGAATGCTTCCATCACGGCCGCCTTGTCGGCCGGCGACAGCCGGCCGTGCACGAGCCCGACCTTCAGCTCCGGGAGCGCGGCGGCCAGCGTCTCGTAAGTCTCGACGGCCGTCTGCAGCTGCAGCGTCTCGCTCTCCTCGATCAGCGGGCACACCCAGTACACCTGGCGCCCGGTCAGCGCGGCCTCGCGCACGCGGGCGATCACCTCCTCGCGCCGCGCATCGCCGACGAGGCGCGTCAGCACCGGCGTGCGGCCCGGCGGCAGCTCGTCGATCGTCGAGACCTCGAGATCCGCGTAATACGTCATCGCGAGCGTGCGCGGAATCGGCGTGGCCGACATCATCAACTGGTGCGGCTGGAAGTCGCGCGCGCCGTTGGCCGCGTTCGCGGCCTTCGCCCGCAGCGCGAGCCGCTGCTCGACGCCGAAGCGGTGCTGCTCGTCGACGATCACGAGGCCGAGCCGGGCGAATTCGACCGTGTCCTGGATGATCGCGTGCGTGCCGATCACGAGCTGCGCGGTGCCGAGCGCGGCCGCCTCGATCGCCGCGCGCTTCTCCTTCGCCTTCAGGCTGCCCGCGAGCCACGCAACCGTGACGCCGAGCGGCTCGAGCCACGCGCGCAGCTTGCGCGCGTGCTGCTCCGCGAGGATTTCGGTGGGCGCCATCAGCGCGGCCTGGTAGCCGGCGTCGATCGCCTGCGTGGCGGCCAGCGCCGCGACCACCGTCTTGCCGCTGCCGACGTCGCCCTGCAGCAGGCGCTGCATCGGGTGCGCGAGCGTGAGGTCGCGCGCGATCTCGTCGACGACGCGCGCCTGCGCGCCCGTCAGCGTGAACGGCAGCGCGGCATAGAGCCGGGTCGTCAGCGCATCGGCATCGCTCGCGGTGCGGCGCGGCATCGCGGGCGCCGCGCGCGTGCGGCGCTCCTCGTGTGCGCGCTTGAGCGACAGCTGCTGCGCGAGCAGCTCCTCGAACTTGATGCGCGTCCACGCCGGATGCGAGCCGTCCATCAGCGCGGCTTCGTCGGAATCGACACGCGGGTGGTGCAGGATGCGCACCGCCTGCTCGAGCGTCGGCACGTCGAGCGGCTTCAGGTAGTCGCGCTGGATCTCGGGCGGCAGCAACTCGGGCAGCGGCGTGCGCTCCACCGCGTTCTCGATCGCCTTGCGCAGGTACGCCTGCGACACGCCGGCCGTGCTCGGATAGACGGGCGTGAGCACCTGCGGCAGCGGCGCATCGGCTTCGACGACGCGCACGGCCGGATGCACCATCTCCATCCCGAAAAAGCCGCCGCGCACGTCGCCGCGCACGCGCAGCCGCTGGCCGACGGCCATCTGCTTGACCTGCGAGCCGTAGAAATTGAGGAAGCGCAGCACGAGCTGCTCGCCGTCGTCGTCCTGGATCTTCACGACGAGCTGGCGGCGCGGGCGATACGCGACCTCGTTGTCGAACACGACCCCTTCCGTCTGCGCGATGCCGCCCGGCAGCAGCTCGCCGATCGGCGTGAGCGTGGTTTCGTCCTCGTAGCGCATCGGCAAATGCAGCACGAGATCGATCGAGCGCGTGAGGCCGAGCTTCGCGAGCTTGTCGACGGTCTTCACGGGCTTGTCGGCGGCCGGCTTCTTCTTGCGCTTCGTGCCGGATGCGCCGGCCGCGCCTGCCTCGCCCGCTGCCTCG
>NZ_QOBB01000281.1:0-8128 GCF_024704855.1 Burkholderia sp. HAN2018
ATCCTCGCGCGCGCCTGCGACGCGCTTGCGCGGGTCGCGGCGGAAGGCGACGACGCACGCGTGCGGCAGGCCGCGTCCGCGCTGTACTACGCAAGCGCGGCCGTGCTGATGGCGTGCGAGGGCGCGCGGCTCGCGCCGGATTTCCGGCGTCTCGCGCTCGCGCACCTGGTCGTGCGCCACAAGCTGCTGCCGGTCGACCCGCTTGCGCCGGCATCGCGCGACGACGAATCCGCCGCCTGCGCTGCGCTGCTGCGCGGCACGCCCATCGCGCTCGATACCGCGCTCGACCTGCTGCCGGAGGTCGAACGATGACCGCCTCGCGTGGCGCACTGGACGGCCTGAAGGTCGTCGACCTGAGCCGCGTGCTCGGCGGCCCGTACTGCACGCAGGCACTCGCTGACCACGGGGCGACGGTGGTCAAGATCGAGCCGCCGGACGGCGACGAGACGCGCGGCTGGGGGCCGCCGTTCCTCGGCGACACCGCGTGGTACTTCATGGGCGTGAACCGCAACAAGGAAGGGCTCGCGCTCGACCTGTCGCGCGACGAAGGGCGCGCGATCCTGTGGCACCTGCTCGACGAGGCGGACGTGCTCGTCGAGAACTTCAAGCCGGGCACGCTCGCGCGCTGGGGGATGGACTATGCACGCGACTTGCAGCCGCGCTTCCCGTGGCTGATCCACTGCGCGGTGACGGGCTTCGGCGCGGACGGTCCGCTCGGCGGGCTGCCCGGCTACGACGCGGTGATCCAGGCGATGGCGGGGCTGATGAGCGTCAACGGCGAGCGCGACGGCGAAGCGACGCGCATCGGTCTGCCGATCGTCGACATGGTCACGGGCCTCAATGCGCTCGCGGGCATCCTGCTGGCGCTCGCGGAGCGCGAGAAGAGCGGGCGCGGACAGTCGATCGACATCGCGCTGTACGACTGCGGCGTGTCGCTGCTGCATCCGCACCTGCCGAACTTCTTCGGTTCGGGGCGCGTGCCGGCGCGCAGCGGCAACGCGCATCCGAACATCGCGCCATACGACAGCTACCGCACGGCGACCGTGCCGATCTTCCTCGCGATCGGCAACGACCGGCAGTTCGCGCGGCTCGTCGCGCATCTCGGTGCGCCGGCGCTCGCGGGCGATCCGCGTTTCGTCGACAACCGCAACCGCTGCGCGCACCGTCCCGAGCTGAAGGCCGAACTGGAAGCGCGGCTCGCCGCGCACGCTTGCGAGCCGCTCGCGCGCGACCTGATGGCGGCCGGCGTGCCGTGCGGGCCGGTGCGAACGGTGGCCGACGTCGCGCACGATCCGCATGCGCTGCACCGGAACCTGTTCGTCGAGATCGGCGCGTATCGCGGCACCGCATCGCCGGTGAAGCTGTCGCGCACGCCGGCTACCTATCGTTCGCCGCCGCCCGCGCTGGGCGGCGACACGCGCGCGGTGCTCGATCGCCTCGGCGTCGATCCCGCGCTCCAGCAGCAATTGCTCGACGCCGGCGTGCTGAGGGAAGCCCCCGGCTGACACGACGCCGCCGGCCGGCGGCGCCATGCCGGCCACCCGGGAAAGGCGCGCGGCAGTCGCGCCCCGGAAACACAAACATGGAGACATCGATGAGCCGTCAGCCATCCCCGTCCGCCGCGCCGCAGCCGCGGCCCGGCCGCGCCGCCCTCGCGGCGTTCGTCGGCACCACGATCGAGTGGTACGACTTCTACATTTACGGCACCGCCGCGGCGCTCGTGTTCGGCAAGGTGTTCTTTTCGAGCAGGATGGATCCCGGCGTCGCGACGCTGCTTGCGTTCGTCACGTTCTGGGCCGGCTTCGCCGCGCGGCCGCTGGGCGGCATCGTGTTCGGGCATCTCGGCGATCGTGTCGGCCGCAAGACCGCGCTCGTGATCACGCTGGTGATGATGGGGCTCGCGACGACCGGCATCGGCCTGCTGCCCGGTTATGCGCGGATCGGTGTATGGGCGCCGGCCGGCCTCGTCGCGCTGCGCGTGCTGCAGGGCATCGCGGTCGGCGGCGAGTGGGGCGGCGCGGTGCTGATCGCGAGCGAGAACGCGCCGAAGCATCGCAGCATCCTGTACGCGGCGTTCGCGCAGCAGGGTTCGCCCACCGGCAACCTGCTGGCCACGGCCGCCTTCTTCGCGCTGAGCGCGCTGCCGACACCGTCGTTCCTGATGTGGGGCTGGCGCATTCCGTTCTTGCTGTCGGCCGTGCTGGTGATCATCGGCATGGTGATCCGGCTGAGGCTCGAGGAGTCGGCCGACATGCAGCGCGTGCTCGCGCGCAAGCGCACCGTGAAGCTGCCGCTGCGCGACGTCGTGCGCGATCACTGGGTCGTCGTGCTGCTCGCGGCCGGCACGCTGCCGGTGATCAACGTCACGTACTTCCGCAGCACGTTCGCGCTGTCGTGGGCGACGAAGGAACTCGGCTACGCGCAGGGCACGTTTCTCGGCATCCTGTCGATCTCGCTCGTCGTGCAGTTCCTGATGCAGCCGGTCGGCGCGTGGTTCGTGTCGAAGGTCGACATGCGCCGCGCGATGTGCTGGATCCTGATTCCGGAAATCGTGCTGATGCCGGTGATGTTCCATGCGCTCGCGACGCGTTCGTATTGGGTCGCCGTCGCGGGCATGTGCATCTCGACGATTCCGTCGGCGATGTTCTACGGCGCGGTCGGCGGCGTGCTGGCGCGCGTGTTCCCGGCGAACATCCGCTACACGGGCCTGTCGCTCGCGTATCAGCTGAGCGCGCTCGTCGTCGGCGGCGGCACGCCCGTGCTCGCGCAGGCGATCCTCAACACGACCGGCAGCATCGTCGGCGTCGCGGTCGCGTCGGGGCTTTACGCGCTCGTGTCGCTCGTCTGCATGCTCGCGCTGCTGAATCGCACCGGGTATCGCGCGGACGAACTGTCGACGGCCGAACGCAGCGATGCGGCCGAATGGGGCACCGAAGGCGGCAGCACGGCACCCGCGGCCGACGGGAGCGCGCAGCCGGGCGACGGCGGTGCGCTGAAGCCGGCCGGCTGAGCGGTAAGCCCTGCCGCCGCGCGGGAGGCGGGAACGCCCCGAGCGCATGTCGCCAAAAGAAAACGGCACCGTGCGAAACACGGTGCCGTCTTTCCCGGAGCACGCGGCCGGCAGGCTGCCGGCCGCGCGCATCGCATCATCAGCCTTCCGTCGGCGGCACGTAGCCGGACGCCTGGTCCGCGCCGTCGCCGAAGAAGTACTTCTCGGTCTGCTTCATCAGGTACTGGCGCGCGCGCGGGTCGGCCATGTTCAGGCGGTTCTCGTTGATCAGCATCGTCTGCTGCTTGAGCCAGCCCTGCCACGCTTCCTTCGAGACGCTCTCGTAAATGCGCTTGCCGAGTTCGCCCGGCAGCGGCGGGAAATCGAGGCCTTCGGCTTCCTTGCCGAGCTTCGCGCATTGAATCATTCGAGCCATCGTGTACTTCTCCTGTAATCGAACTGGGGGGAGGGCAGTCGTGCCTGCGCTCAGAGCTGCTTCATCAGCACGAGCGACTTGCGCTGCCAGTTATAGAGTTTGCGGCGGTCTTCGGGGAGGTCGTCGACGCTGACCTTGACGAAGCCGCGCTTGAGGAACCAGTGCTCGGTGCGCGTCGTGAGCACGAAGATGTGCGTGAGGCCGCGCGCACGGGCGCGCTGCTCGATGCGCTTGAGCAGGCGTTCGCCGTCGCCCGAGCCCTGCGCTTCCGGCGCGACCGTCAGGCACGCCATCTCGCCGATCTTCTCCTGCTGGTACGGATACAGCGCCGCGCAGCCGAACAGCACGCCATCGTGCTCGATCACCGAGAAGTGGTCGATGTCGCGTTCGATCTGGTGGCGGCCGCGGCGCACCAGCGTGCCGTCCGACTCGAGCGGCTCGATCAGCGACAGGATGCCGCCGACGTCGTCCGGCGTCGCTTCGCGCAGGCTCTCGAGGTTCTCGTACGAGATCATCGTGCCGACGCCGTCGTGCAGGAACAGTTCGAGCAGCATGCTGCCGTCGAGCGACTGCGGGATCAGGTGGGCCCGGGTCACGCCGCCGCGGCATGCGCGGATCGAGTGCTTCAGGAAGAACGCGTCGTCGCCCTGGACGTTGCCGGAATCGAGCAGCTCGGCGGCCGCGTCGAGCGACATTTCGCGCACCAGCCCGCCTTCGTCGTCGACGATGCCGGGCGCTTCGGTCAGGAAGATGATCTTGTCGGCGCGCAGTGCGATCGCGGCGGCCGACGCGACGTCTTCCATCGACAGGTTGAACGCTTCGCCGGTCGGCGAGAAGCCGAGCGGCGACAGCAGCACGAGCTTGCGGCTCGCGAGAGAGTGACGGATCGACTCGGCGTCGATCTTGCGCACGATGCCCGTATGCGCGAAATCGACCCCGTCGAGAATCCCCACCGGCCGCGCGGTCACGAAGTTGCCCGACACGACGCTGATGTGCGCGTGCGCCATCGGCGAGTTCGGCAGACCCTGGCTGATCGCGGCCTCGATGTCGAGACGCACTTCGCCGGCCGCTTCCTTCGCGGATTCGAGCGCGCGCGCATCGGTGATGCGCAAGCCGTGCGAAAACTCGGATTCGACACCGTGCAGGCTCAGCTGCTCCTCGACCTGCGGGCGCGAACCGTGCACCAGCACGATCTGGATGCCCATCGCCTGCAGCAGCGCGATGTCGGACACGAGCGCGTTCAGGAGCCCCTGCTGCACCACCTCACCGCCAAACCCCACGACGAACGTGCTGTTGCGGAACTTGTGGATATAGGGCGCGACGGAGCGCATCCAGTCGACGAACTGCGCGTGACTGGCGGCCGAATCGTCGGCGGCCGGCGGCGTCGCGGCGCCGGTCTGGGCGGGGGGGAGGTCGGTTTGGGAATTCATGGGCGGGATTATAATGCGCCCCCATGTCGAATGTTTCTAAAAGTCCCGCGCCGACGCGGGCCAATACGCCGTCGGCCCGGCACCCGGATGGTGCGGCCGACGCACGCGAGCAGCAGGGCCAGCCAGCGCGCCAGCAGCAGGAAAAGCAGGCGGGCAAACCGGCAGACGCGCCGCGCGGGCCGCGCGGTGACGAACGGCGCGGCGATGCGCGCCAGTCCGCCGCGAAGGGCGCACCCCAGGCAACGGGCGAGCGTTCCCCGCGCCGCGAGCGGCCGCCGCGCGCCGTCGTCGCGCCGAACCCCGTCCCGCCGATCACGTACCCCGAAAGCCTGCCCGTGTCGGGCAAGCGCGACGAAATCGCACGCGCGATCGCCGGTCATCAGGTTGTCATCGTCTGCGGCGAAACCGGCTCGGGCAAGACCACGCAGCTGCCGAAGATCTGTCTCGATCTCGGCCGCGGCCTCGGCGCCGGCGGCACGGGCCTGATCGGCCATACGCAGCCGCGGCGGCTCGCCGCGTCGTCGACCGGCCGGCGGATCGCCGAGGAACTCGGTACGCCGTTCGGCGAGGTGGTCGGCTACAAGGTGCGCTTCACCGACAATCTCGCGCCGGGCGCGTCCGTCAAGCTGATGACGGACGGGATCCTGCTCGCCGAGACGCAGACCGATCCGCTGCTGAAGGCGTACGACACGCTGATCATCGACGAGGCGCACGAGCGCAGCCTGAACATCGACTTCCTGCTCGGCTACCTGAAGGAAATCCTGCCGAGGCGGCCGGACCTGAAGCTGATCGTCACGTCCGCGACGATCGACGCCGATCGCTTCGCGCGCCATTTCGGCACCGACGAGCGTCCCGCGCCCGTGATCGAGGTGAGCGGGCGGCTGTATCCGGTCGAGATGCGCTACCGGCCGGTGGCCGAGGATCGCCCGGCCGTGAAAAATGCCGAAGGCACGGGCGGCCGCGATCGCGTGAAGACCGCGCGCGAAGCCGAGCGCGACCTGATGGATGCGATCGTCGACGCGGTCGACGAACTGTGCCGCGAAGGCCCCGGCGACGTGCTGGTGTTCCTGCCCGGCGAACGCGAGATCCGCGAGGCGGCCGAGGCGCTGCGCAAGCACCATCCGCCGCACACCGAGATCCTGCCGCTGTTCGCGCGGCTCTCGGCGGCCGACCAGGACAAGGTGTTCAAGGCATCGAACGCGCGCCGGATCGTGCTTGCGACCAACGTGGCGGAAACCTCGCTGACGGTGCCGGGCATCCGCTACGTCGTCGATACCGGCCTCGCGCGCGTGAAGCGCTATTCGTACCGGAACAAGGTCGAGCAACTGCAGGTCGAGTCGATCTCGCAGGCCGCCGCGAACCAGCGCGCGGGCCGCTGCGGCCGCGTGGCCGACGGCGTCTGCATCCGCTTGTACGAGGAAAGCGACTACCAGGCGCGGGCGCGCTTCACCGATCCGGAAATCCTGCGCTCGTCGCTCGCGTCGGTGATCCTGCGGATGAAGTCGCTGCACCTGACGGCGATCGAATCGTTCCCGTTCCTCGAGCCGCCGCCCGGCCGCGCGATCGCGGACGGCTACCAGCTGCTCAACGAGCTCGGCGCGGTCGACGACGACAACGCGCTGACGCCGCTCGGCCGCGAACTCGCGCGGCTGCCGCTCGACCCGCGCGTCGGCCGGATGATTCTCGCCGCGCGCGACCAGCAGTCGCTGCGCGAGGTGCTGATCATCGCGAGCGCGCTGTCCGTGCAGGACCCGCGCGACCGCCCGATCGAAGCGCAGGAGCAGGCCGACCAGGCGCACCGCCGGTTCGCCGACGAGCGTTCCGAGTTCCTGCAGTGGCTGAAGATCTGGGCGTGGTTCGAAGAGGCGGTCGCGCACAAGAAGTCGAACCGCCAGCTCGTCGACGCATGCCGGCAGAACTTCCTGTCGCACCTGCGGCTGCGCGAGTGGCGCGACGTCCATTCGCAGCTGCTGACCGTCGTGCGCGAGCACGGCTGGCGGCTCAACGAAGCCGAGGCGACTTACGAACAGGTTCATCTGGCCCTGCTGACGGGCCTGCTCGGCAACCTCGGCCTGAAGGCCGATGACGATCCGCACTATCTCGGCGCGCGCGGGATCAAGTTCTACCTGTGGCCGGGCTCCGTGCTCGCGAAGAAGGCCGGCCGCTGGGTGATGGCGGCCGAGCTCGTCGAGACGAGCCGGCTGTACGCGCGCTGCCTCGCGAAGATCGAGCCGGAGTGGGTCGAGAAGATCGGCGCGCACCTGCTGAAGAAATCGCTGTCGGAGCCGCACTGGGAGAAGCGCCCGGCGCAGGTCAGCGCGTTCGAGCGCGCGACGCTGTACGGGCTGCCGATCTACCACCGCCGGCGCGTCGCGTTCGGCAAGCAGGATCCGGCGCGGGCGCGCGAGCTGTTCATCCGCGGCGCGCTGGTCGAAGGCGAATTCGACACGAAGCTGCCGTTCTTCGCGCACAACCGCAAGCTGCTCGCCGACATCGAGCAGCTCGAGCACAAGTCGCGCCGGCAGGACGTGCTGGTCGACGACGAGCTGATCTACGCGTACTACGACCAGGCGATTCCGGCGGGCATCCACACGGGCGCCGCATTCGAGCGCTGGTATCGCGACGAGGTGAAGAAGGGCGGCCAGCCCGAGGACAAGCAGCGGCTGCTGTACCTGTCGCGCGACGACCTGATGCGCCACGAGGCGGCCGGCGTGACGACCGAGCTGTTCCCGAAGCGCGCGACGATGGCCGGCGTCGAGATGGCGCTCACGTATCACTTCGAGCCGGGCACGCCGCGCGACGGCGTGACGCTCGCGGTGCCGCTGTATGCGCTGAACCAGGTCGACGCGCGCCGCTGCGAGTGGCTCGTGCCGGGGATGCTGAAGGAAAAGGTGCAGTTGCTGCTGAAGTCGCTGCCGCAGAAGCTGCGCCGGCACTGCGTGCCGCTGCCCGAATACGCGGCCGGCTTCGTCGAGCGGATGGGCCGCGAGCGCTTCGGCGCGGGCGGCCTTGTCGAGGCGCTGATCGCCGACGTGCGCGGCGAGACGCAGGTCGCGATGAAAACGGCCGATTTCAAGCTCGAGACGCTGCCCGCGCACCTGTTCATGAACTTCAAGGTGATCGACGAGCACGGCCGCCAGCTCGCGATGGGGCGCAATCTCGCGCAGCTTCGCCAGGAGCTGGGCGCGCAGGCGCAGCAGCAGTTCCAGAAGATCGCGGCGGCGTCGACGATCGCGGCTGGCGGGGAGGGCGATGCGGGTCAGCCGGTCGGCC
>NZ_QOBB01000282.1:0-8065 GCF_024704855.1 Burkholderia sp. HAN2018
CGACTGGGCCGGCGTCGACGTGACGCTGGTCGACGACCGCTGGGTGCCGGAGGACGACGCGGCCAGCAACGCGCGCCTGGTGCGCGACACGCTGCTGCAGCACGCGGCGGCCCCTGCCCGCTTCCTGCCGCTCGTCGACACGCGCAGCGCGCTCGACGCGCACGTCGCCGCGCTGAACGCGAACGCCGACTACCGCGTGCCGACCGTCGCGGTGCTCGGCATGGGCGAGGACGGCCATACCGCGTCGATCTTCGCCGATGCGCCCGAATGGGATCACGCGATCACGACGCCCGAGCGGTTCGTCGCCGTGCATCCCGGCGCCGCGCCGCATGCGCGCGTGAGCTTCTCGCTCGATGCGCTCAAGCGCGTCGACCGGCTGTTCCTGCTGATCGCGGGCGAACGCAAGCGCGCGGTGCTCGACGCCGCGACCGCATCGCTGCAGAAGAACGCGATTTCCCAACTGGCCAACGACAAGGGGACCCAGCTCGATGTCTACTGGTGCGCAAAGTAAGGCCGTTGTCGCGGGCCAGCATGCCGACGGCCCGCGCCTGCTCGCGGACGTCGGCGGCACCAACGCGCGTTTCGCGCTGGAAACCGGGCCGGGCGACATCACGCAGATCCGCGTGTACCCCGGCGCCGACTATCCGACGCTCACCGACGCGATCCGCAAATACCTGAAGGACGTGAAGATCACCCGCGTGAACCACGCGGCGATCGCGATCGCCAATCCGGTCGACGGCGACCAGGTCACGATGACCAACCACGACTGGAGCTTCTCGATCGAGGCGACGCGCCGCGCGCTCGGCTTCGACACGCTGCTCGTCGTCAACGATTTCACCGCGCTGGCCATGGCGCTGCCGGGCCTGACCGACGCGCAGCGCGTGCAGATCGGCGGCGGCGCGCGCCGCCAGAACAGCGTGATCGGGTTGCTCGGGCCCGGCACCGGGCTCGGCGTGTCAGGGCTGATTCCGGCCGACGACCGCTGGATCGCGCTCGGCAGCGAGGGCGGCCACGCGTCGTTCGCGCCGCAGGACGAGCGCGAGGATCTGGTGCTGCAGTACGCGCGCAAGAAGTTTCCGCACGTGTCGTTCGAACGCGTGTGTGCGGGCCCCGGCATGGAGATCATCTATCGCGCGCTCGCCGCGCGCGACAAGAAGCGCGTCGCCGCGACCGTCGACACGGTCGAGATCGTCGAGCGCGCGCATGCGGGCGACGCGCTCGCGCTCGAGACGGTTGAATGTTTCTGCGGGATTCTCGGCGCGTTCGCGGGCAGCGTCGCGCTGACGCTCGGCGCACTCGGCGGCGTGTACATCGGCGGCGGCGTCGCGCTGAAGCTGGGCGAGCTGTTCACGCGCTCGTCGTTCCGCGCGCGCTTCGAGGCGAAGGGCCGCTTCACGCACTATCTCGAGAACATCCCGACCTACCTGATCACCGCCGAATACCCGGCGTTCCTCGGCGTATCCGCGATCCTCGCGGAGCAGCTGTCGAACCGCTCGGGCGGTGCGTCGTCGGCCGTGTTCGAACGGATCCGCCAGATGCGCGACGCGCTGACGCCGGCCGAGCGCCGCGTCGCCGATCTCGCGCTGAACCATCCGCGCTCGATCATCAACGACCCGATCGTCGACATCGCGCGCAAGGCCGACGTGAGCCAGCCGACGGTGATCCGCTTCTGCCGCTCGCTCGGCTGCCAGGGGTTGTCGGACTTCAAGCTGAAGCTCGCCACCGGCCTCACCGGCACGATCCCGATGAGCCACAGCCAGGTGCATCTCGGCGACACGGCCACCGACTTCGGCGCGAAGGTGCTCGACAACACGGTGTCGGCGATCCTGCAGCTGCGCGAGCACCTGAACTTCGAGCACGTCGAGAACGCGATCGAGATCCTGAACGGCGCGCGGCGCATCGAGTTCTACGGGCTCGGCAACTCGAACATCGTCGCGCAGGACGCGCACTACAAGTTCTTCCGCTTCGGGATCCCGACGATCGCGTACGGCGACCTGTACATGCAGGCCGCATCGGCCGCGCTGCTCGGCAAGGGCGACGTGATCGTCGCGGTGTCGAAGTCGGGACGCGCGCCCGAGCTGCTGCGCGTGCTCGACGTCGCGATGCAGGCCGGCGCGAAGGTGATCGCGATCACGTCGAGCAACACGCCGCTCGCGAAGCGCGCGACCGTCGCGCTCGAGACCGACCACATCGAGATGCGCGAATCGCAGCTGTCGATGATCTCGCGGATCCTGCATCTGCTGATGATCGACATCCTCGCGGTCGGCGTCGCGATCCGCCGGGCGTCGACGAACGGCGAACTGCCCGAGGCCGTCGCCCAGGCGAAGGCACGCGCGAGCGATGACGAAACGGCCGACGTGCTCGACTGGCTGAGCCACGGCGCGTCGCCGGCGGCGAAGGACGTCGCGCGGGATTGACGCACGGCGCGGCGCAAGCCGCTTCCTGCCCCCCAACGAAAAACGCCACCGGCGCATCGCGCGCGGTGGCGTTTTTCATGGTGCCGCCCGGCTGGAGGATCACGCCCCCGCTTTCACCGGCCGCCCGTGCCAGCGCAGCACGAGACAGCGCCCGGCGAAACACAGCACGCCCGTAACACCGATCGTCACCCCCATCGCGAACGGCGTGCCGTCCGCGAGCGCGCCGATCGCCACGCTCGCGATCGCGCCGAGCGCCAGCTGCATCGCGCCGAACACGGCCGCCGACGCGCCCGCATTGTGCGGATAACGATGCATGAGGTCGGTCGTGCAGTTCGCGGACAGGATCCCGACCACGCCGACGACGAAGAACAGGCACACGACGATCGACCACAGCCCGCCCCACCCCGTCAGCGCGACGAGCGCGACCGCGAGCGACGCGATGCAGCTCACCAGCGACGCGGCCGCGATGATGCGCAGCGAACCGACGCGGCCGACCAGCCGCGTGTTCGTGAAGTTGCCGATCATGATGCCGACCACGTTCAGGCCGAACAGCAGCCCGTAGTGCTGCGGCGACACGTGGAAATACTCGATGTAGACGAACGGTGTCGCAGTGATGTACGAGAACATCGACGCGAACGCCATCCCGCCGCACAGCATGTGCCCCCATGCGACGGGGTCGGACAGGATGCGCCCGTACGACGCGAACGACGCGAGCACGGCCGCGCTCTTGCGCCGCTCCTTCGGCCAGGTCTCGGGCACGCGCAGGTACGCGGTCGCCGCGCACACCGCGCCGAACACGGCCAGCACGACGAACACGCCGCGCCAGCCCGAGAAACGCAGGATCTGCCCGCCGATCAGCGGCGCGAGCAGCGGCCCGACCGCGGTGACGATCGCGACCATCGACAGCACCTTCGCCGCGTCGGTCGGCTCGTGCGCATCGCGCGCGATCGCACGCGACAGCACCGACGCCGCGCCGGCGCCGAGCGCCTGCAGGAAGCGCACGAGGATCAGCATGTCGATCGAGTTCGACACGAAGCAGCCGATGCTCGCGAGCGTAAATAGCGCGATGCCGCCGAGCAGCACGGGACGGCGGCCCCACGTGTCGGACAGCGGGCCGTACAGCAGCATGCCGATCGAGAAGCCGGCCATGAAGCTCGTCAGCGTGCGCTGCGCGGCGCCGGGGCTGACGGAGAAGCCGTCGGCGATCGACGGCAGGCTCGGCAGGTACATGTCGGTAGCGATCGGCCCGCAGGCGGCGAGCGCACCGAGCAACAGGATCAGCCGGGCATCGGGCCGGCGCCGGACGACGTGAGACATGGGTATCCGGAATGGAGCGCCGCGCGCATCGGGGCGCGCGTGGTGGTGACGACGGGAGGCCGCGCCGCGAACGGCGCGCTCGGGCCCATGATTGTACGCGCAACTTTTTTTCGTGCCGCCGGCCCGACGCGCGACCGGCGGAAAAAACACCGGCACGGCGCCCGCCGCGCGGGATCGCGAGCAGGGATTCGATTAAGCTTGCAGCGCCTCGCTGCCAATTGTCTGATCCATTCAATTCGACACACGACCGAACCGATGACCGCTTTCCTGTTGATCTGGAGCCCCAAGAAATGGCCGTGGCCCGAACTGCCCGACGTCGCCGCGCGCGTGAAGGCCGGCGAGGCCGTGCATGACGTGTGGGGCTGCGGCTTCGCGCGCGGCATCCTGCCGGGCGACCGCGTGTTCCTGCACCGTGTCGCGAAGGAACCCAAGGGCGTGTTCGGCTCCGGCTACGTGACGCGCGCGCCGTACGAGGTACCCGATCCGGCGACGAAGCGCGGCTACCGGCTGTGCATCGACTTCGTATACGACTGGCTGGTCGATGCGCACCAGGACGTCGTGATCCCGCGCGATGCGCTGCGCGTGCATCCGTATTCCGTGCAGACCTGGGATGCGCAAAGCTCCGGCACCGTGATCAAGCCGATGGTCGAAGGCCCGCTCGAGAAACGCTGGGCCGAGCTGACCGGCAAGCGCAAACCGCCGCGATAACCGAAGCGGCCGCCGCACCGCATCTGCCCCTCCTTTCCGGCCCCGGCCCGCGCAACCCCGCACGCGCCGAAAGGCCGCGGACCGCGCCGCGGGCCCGCCGCGCGCGTCTCCGGTACAATCGGACGATCGTTCCGCCCAGGCGCCGCGGCCCGTGCACAGGCCCCCGCGCCCTTCTCTCGCAGGTTTCGCTCATGTCCAACAATCAGATCCTCTTCGAACGCGCCCAGAAGACCATTCCCGGCGGCGTCAACTCGCCGGTGCGCGCATTCCGTTCGGTCGGCGGCACGCCGCGCTTTGTCGCGCGCGCGCAAGGCCCGTATTTCTGGGATGCCGACGGCAAGCAGTACATCGACTACATCGGCTCGTGGGGCCCGATGATCGTCGGCCACGTCCATCCTGAAGTGCTGTCGGCCGTGCAGAACGTGCTCGCCGACGGCTTCTCGTTCGGCGCGCCGACCGAAGCCGAGATCGAGATCGCCGAGGAAATCTGCAAGCTCGTGCCGTCGATCGAGCAGGTGCGGATGGTGTCGAGCGGCACCGAGGCCACGATGAGCGCGCTGCGCCTCGCGCGCGGCTTCACGGGCCGCAGCCGGATCGTCAAGTTCGAGGGCTGCTACCACGGCCACGCGGACAGCCTGCTCGTGAAGGCCGGCTCGGGCCTGCTGACGTTCGGCAACCCGACGTCGGCCGGCGTGCCCGCCGACATCGCGAAGCACACGACCGTCCTCGAATACAACAACGTCGCCGCGCTCGAGGAAGCGTTCGGCGCGTTCGGCGACGAGATCGCCGCCGTGATCGTCGAGCCGGTCGCGGGCAACATGAACCTCGTGCGCGGCACGCCGGAATTCCTCAACGCGCTGCGCGCACTGTGCACGAAGCACGGCGCCGTGCTGATCTTCGACGAGGTGATGTGCGGGTTCCGCGTCGCGCTCGGTGGCGCGCAGGCGTACTACGGGATCACGGCCGACCTCACCTGCCTCGGCAAGGTGATCGGCGGCGGGATGCCGGCTGCCGCGTTCGGCGGCCGCCGCGACATCATGGCCCACCTCGCGCCGCTCGGCGGCGTCTACCAGGCCGGCACGCTGTCGGGCAACCCGATCGCGGTCGCCGCGGGGCTGAAGACGCTGCAGCTGATCCAGGCGCCGGGCTTCTACGACGCGCTCACCGCGCAGACGAAGCGTCTCGCCGACGGCCTCGCGGCCGAAGCGCGTGCGGCCGGCGTGCCGTTCGCGGCCGACTCGATCGGCGCGATGTTCGGCCTCTACTTCGCCGAACGCGTGCCGACCAGCTTCGCCGAAGTCACGAAGAGCGACACCGAGCGCTTCAACCGCTTCTTCCACCTGATGCTCGACGAAGGCGTGTATTTCGCGCCGTCCGCGTACGAGGCCGGCTTCGTGTCGAGCACGCACGACGACGCGGTGATCGACGCGACGCTCGCGGCCGCGCGCCGCGCCTTCGCGGCACTCGCTGCCTGACCCGGGGCCGCGCGCATGTTCTCGGATATCGATTTCGCCCACATGCAGCGTGCGCTCGCGCTCGCCGCGCGCGGCATGTATACGACGGCACCGAACCCGCGTGTCGGCTGCGTGATCGTCAAGGACGGCGACGTGATCGGCGAAGGTTTCACGCAGCCGGCCGGCCAGGATCACGCGGAGGTCCAGGCGCTGAAGGACGCGCGCGCGCACGGCTACGACGTCGCTGGCTCGACCGTCTACGTCACGCTCGAACCGTGCAGCCATTTCGGCCGCACGCCGCCGTGCGCGAACGCGCTGATCGACGCGCGCGTCGCGAAGGTCGTCGCCGCGATGGAAGACCCGAACCCGCAGGTATCGGGGCGCGGCCTCGGGATGCTGCGCGACGCCGGCATCGACGTACGCTGCGGGCTGCTCGCGCATGAAGCCGGCGAACTGAACATCGGCTTCGTGTCGCGGATGACACGCGGCCGCCCGTGGGTGCGGATGAAGACCGCCGCGTCGCTCGACGGCCGCACCGCGCTGCCGTCCGGCGAAAGCCAGTGGATCACCGGCGAGGCCGCGCGCCTCGACGGGCACGCGTGGCGCGCGCGCGCCTGCGCGATCCTGACCGGCATCGGCACCGTGCGCGAGGACAACCCGCTGCTGACCGTGCGCGGGATCGACACGCCGCGCCAGCCGCAGCGCATCCTGGTCGACAGCCGCCTCGACCTGCCGCTCGACGCGCGGCTGCTCGAAGGCGCTCCGCTGCTGATCTTCTGCGGCCGGCTCGACGCCGCCGGCGAAGTGCGGGCGAAGGTGCTGAAGGCGCGCGGCGCGGAAATCGTGCCGCTCGCGAATGCGCACGGCAAGGTCGACCTGCCCGCGATGCTGGCGGCGCTCGGCGCACGCGGCGTCAACGAGCTGCACGTCGAGGCCGGCCACAAGCTGAACGGCTCGCTGCTGCGCGAACAGTGCGTCGACGAGTTGCTCGTCTATCTCGCACCGAGCCTGCTGGGCGCCGATGCGGCCGGCATGTTCGACCTTGCCGCGCCGGCGAGCCTCGATGCACGCACGCGGCTGTCGTTCCACGGGATCGAGCGGGTCGGCGACGATCTGCGGATCCTCGCGCGCTTCACGCCGACGGACGCCGCGCACTGAACGGGATCGTCGCGATGTTCACCGGAATTGTCGCGGTCGTATCGAATCGATCCGGCCGCTCGGCGCGTCGCGCCGACGCCGGCGTGCGCCTGACCGTGCCGGCCGGCGGCCTCGACCTCGCCGATGTCGCGCCGGGCGACAGCATTGCGATCCAGGGCGCGTGCATGACGGTGATCGACAGGAGCGACACCGCGTTAGACGTCGACGTGTCGCGCGAAAGCCTGAACCGTACGGTCGGCCTCGCCCAACCCGGCGAAGTGAACCTCGAGAAGGCGCTGCGCGCGCACCGGCCCGCCCGCCGGCTCCATCGGCCGAACGGCCAACGACGCGCACGGGTCATGCGGTCGCGCTAAGATGCGTCGACAGCGGTCTCGATACCGCAATGCACGACGCGCCGCGTAGCGGCCGCCCTCTTCCTCAAGGAGTCGCCCCCATGTCCATCTCGATGTACCAGGCTTCACTGCCCGTGCTGATCCGCGGCCTGACCAATCTTCAGCACATTCTCGGCAAGGCGCAGGCGCATGCGGCCGAAAAGCAGATCGATCCGTCGGTGTTCGTCGGCGCCCGCCTGTACCCGGACATGCTGCCGCTCGTCCGCCAGGTCTATATTGCGACCGACACGGCCAAGGGCTGCGCCGCGCGCCTCGCCGGCGCCGAGATCCCGAGCTATCCGGACGTCGAGCAGACCTTCGACGAACTGCACGCACGCATCCAGAAGACGATCGACTACCTGAAAAGCTTCGACGCGGCGCAGATCGACGGCAGCGAGACGCGCCAGATCGTGCTGAAGATGCGTGTCGGCCCGATCGAGTTCACCGGCCAGTCGTACCTGCTGAACTTCGTGCTGCCCAATTTCTTCTTCCACGTGACGACCGCGTACGACATCCTGCGTCACAGCGGCGTCGAGCTCGGCAAGCTCGACTACCTGGGCGGGCGCGACCAGCACGCCTGACGCGCGGTCGGGCAAGGCCCGGCCCACCACCGCGCGTGCAGGCAACCTGCGGCGGGCCC
>NZ_QOBB01000283.1:0-8054 GCF_024704855.1 Burkholderia sp. HAN2018
GATGCGGCCGGCCGCGCGCACGACGCGACGCGCGTCACGGTGCGCCCGCTCGTCGCCGCCGACGAAGCCGCGTGGCGCCCGCTGTGGCAGGGTTATCAGAAGTTTTACGACACCGCGCTGAGCGACGCGGTGTTCGCGACGACGTGGGCCCGCCTGATGGATCCTGCCGAGCCGATGTTCGTGCTCGGCGCATTCGATGCATCGGGGGCGCTGATCGGGATCGTGCATTCGATCTACCACCGCTCGTGCTGGACCGAAGGGCCGTACTGCTATCTGCAGGACCTGTACACCGCGCCCGACGCACGCGGGCAAGGCGCAGGCGGTGCGCTGATCGAGGCCGTGTACGACCATGCCCGCGAAGCCGGCGCGAGCCGCGTGTACTGGCTCACGCACGAAACCAACACGACCGCGCGCGCGCTGTACGACAAGCTCGCGAACAACGCCGGGTTCATCCAGTACCGGCACGACGTGAAGAAATGACGTGATGCCGCGGCCGGCCGGCGTTCAGCCGCGAACGTCGGCCGGAACGTATGCGTCGTCACCGTCCGCCGTGACGCCACACGCCGCGCCGGTTGCACCGGGCACCGACGCCGGGCAGATCATCTCGTCGCCATTGGCCGGCACGGGCCGCCGCACCGGCCGGAACACCGGCTCGCCGGGCTCGATCGGCTGCCCCGAGATCGCGCAACGGCCCGGCTGCAACGCGACGCGCAAGCGCCAGCGCTGTTCGCCGTAATGGCAACGGCCGCTCTCGACCCAGCGAACCAGCAACGCGTCGTCGCCGGCCTCCAGCACCGTGACGAACAGTTGCGGGCGCAACGGCGAGACGGCCGCAGCGGCATGCTCCGAAGCAGGCGCTAGACCGAGCGTCGCGAGCGGATGCACGGCGCCGCCGCGCGGCGGCATCGCATCGTGTTCTACCCGTGCCGGCGCATCGCACGGCACGTCTTCTTCGCAAATCAGGCTTTCCATGGTGTTGAGCATGCTTGACGGATTTCCGTGCAGGTTGAACGGCGCCGCGCTCAGCGCCGGCCCATCGGTTCGCGCAGCAGCGACAGGCCGATCGCCGCGCCGGTGACGGCGGCCGCGAGCATCAGTCCGATGCCGCCCGACCAGCCGAATGCACCGACGATCGAGCCGATCGCCAGCGGCCCGATCACCTGTCCGAGATAGTTGCCTTGCACGACCCAGCCGATGCTCAGCGGCGCCAGCGACGGCGTCGGCGCGGACCCCGGCGCGCACGCGAGGATCGTCGCCGGCAGCATCCCCGCGATCGCCGAGAACGCGAAACCCAGCGCGACCGCGAGCGGTGCCGGCGTGGCCGCGCTGAAGAGCCCCGCGCCCGCCGCGCCGATCGCGACCGACGTCGCAGCCATGACGATCCCCGGCCGTGCTCCGCGCGACAGCAACCAGCCGGCCGTCAGGTTGCCGATCACGCACGCGGCGACGATCGCCGCGCTGATCAGCCCCGCCGCGCCGACCGCGACGCCGAGGCGCTGCATCAGGAAAACCGGCAGGAACGTCATCGCCGCGAAGAACTGCACGTTGTAGGTGGCGAAACCCAGCGCGAGCAGCGTGGTCGATCGCGACGCGAGCACGTCACGCAGCGCGGGCCCGATGCGCGGCGCCGCGGCCTGCCGGGCCGGTGCACCGGCGGACGTCGTGACGGGCACCGCGACGGCCGCGGCGAGCGTCAGCGCCGAAGCCGCGAGCCAGCCGTTGCGCCAGCCGCCGAGCAGCGGCCCGACCAGCATCGACAGCGCCATGCCGGCCGGCATGAACGTGCTCCACAGCCCGAACGCGAGATTGCGCCGCTCGGGCGGCGTCACGCGATTCAGCACGGCCGGCGCGGCGACCACCACGATCACGAAACCGAGCCCCTCGGCGAAGCGCGTGGCGAGCAGCAGCGCGAAACTGCCGGCCGATGCGCCGGCGACACTCGACAGGCCGAGGATCACCAGGCCCGCGATCAGCATCCGCCGGTCGCCCCAGCGCCGTACCAGCAGCCCGGCCGCGATGCCGCCGAACACGCCGACGAACGGAAACACCGACATGATCCCGCTCAGCGAGGCGAGCGAGCCGCCGAACTCGTGCTGCAGCGACGGCAACGCGATCGTCGCCTTGCCGACGTGCAGCGCGGACACGATGCTCGCCAGCACGACGTTCGCGACGGCGGCCCGGTAGCTGCGCGACGGCAGCGTCGCGGCATCGGCCGCGACAGGCGATTCGGTCATCTCCACCTCCGTTGGAGCGGCCGCGTGCAACGGGGTGCGTCACGCGTCCGCGATCGGACTGGCGCACATGATACAAATTGAAGTTAACTTCAAGTAAAGGGGTATCGCGCGCAACGATCCGTTTCGCCGATCGCGGCAATGGCCCCGCGCGGCGGCGAGCGGCCGCCTGATTTAAGCTGTCGGCTTCGCCCCGACCACGTTGCGCCCACATGCCGACCGCCTATCCCGCTCCCGACGCCCCGCTTCCGCTCGACGCAGCCTGGTCGACCTTCCCCCGCCGCAAGGCCGCCGTGCGCATCTTCGTCGCCGGCTACTGCGCCGCACGCGACCGGCGCGATGCGCCGCTGCACGACGGCCCGGACGGCCAGGTCGTGCGGTTCGACGCCGGCATGGGGCGGCCTTTCGAGCACTTCGTGATCGAGGGCGCGCCCGCGTATGGCGACGGCCCGTTCACCGTCGGCGCGTGGATCACGCGCTACGGCGCCGCGCCGCTGCCGCCCGCACTGGAAGGCAGGACACGCCGGTTGTCGGACGAGCATTTCATGGCCGCCGATATCGACACGCTGTCCGGCGACGATGCACTCGCGCAGGCGCTCGGGTGCCACACGCCGCGCGACATCGAAACGTTCAATGCGGACGCCCCGTTCCCGCCGTTCCAGCCGAATCCGGCCGCGTTCCTGTTCACGCATCGCCTGGACGGGCAGATCGCCGCCACCGCGCGCTACGGTTTTGCGTCGGCGCACGACATCGTCGTCGACCGCGTCGCGACGGCAGATGCGTACCGCCGCCGGGGTCTCGCGATGCAGTTGCTCGCCGCGATCGTCGCGCACGCACGGCAACGCGGCGCACAGCGCGTGTGGCTCGTGTCGACCGAGGCCGGGCTGCCGCTGTACCGCGCCGCCGGATTCACGCGGCTCGCACCGGTCGCCGTCGACGAAATCGTCGCCTGACCGCGCGTCGAACAGCGCCGCGCGTCTCGCGATTCGTCTCATTGCACTGAGACGAACGTCCCAGCGTCTCACCGGCGTGCCGTTCAGCAGTTGCAGCAAATTTCCGCGCGCCCCCCGTCGAATCGTTTCCTGTCAAAGGAATACGCGAATGGTGCATCGCATCACGCACGTTCCGTTGAATCGCCATCCGGCGTACCCGCTCGAGCTGGCCCCGTTCCTGCATACCGGTCGATCGCGCAATCGCGCAACGGGCGCACCGGCCAACCATGCCGCGTGCCCGACGACAACCTGACGGAGACAGCAACGTGAGTACACCGGCATCGACCACCGCCCCCAGCATGAAGGCCGCCGTCTGGCACGGCCGCCACGACATCCGCGTCGAACAGGTTCCCGTTCCGGCGCGCCCGCCGGCCGGCTGGGTCACGATTCGCGTGCACTGGTGCGGGATCTGCGGCTCCGACCTGCACGAATACGTCGCGGGCCCCGTCTTCATCCCGGTCGACGCACCGCATCCGCTGACGGGCCTGAAGGGCCAGTGCATCCTCGGCCACGAGTTCAGCGGCGAGATCGCCGAGCTCGGCGCGGGCGTGACCGGCTTCGCGGTCGGCGACCGCGTGACGGCCGACGCATGCCAGCATTGCGGCACCTGCTGGTATTGCCGGCACGGGCTGTACAACATCTGCGAGAACCTCGCGTTCACCGGGCTGATGAACAACGGTGCGTTCGCCGAATACGTGAACGTGCCGGCCGAGTTGCTGTACAAGCTGCCCGACGGTTTCCCGACCGAGGCCGGCGCGCTGATCGAGCCGCTCGCGGTCGGGCTGCATGCGGTCAAGAAGGCCGGCAACATCGTCGGGCAGACCGTCGTCGTGGTCGGCGCGGGCACGATCGGCCTGTGCACGATCATGTGCGCGAAGGCCGCGGGCGCCGGGCGCGTGATCGCGCTGGAGATGTCGGCCGCGCGCAAGCAGAAGGCGCTTGAGGTCGGCGCGAGCGTCGTCATCGATCCGAAGACGTCCGACGCGATCGCCGAAGTCAAGGCGCTGACCGACGGCTACGGCGCCGACGTGTCGTTCGAGTGCATCGGGCACACGGCTACGGCGAAGCTCGCGATCGACGTGATCCGCAAGGCCGGCAAGTCGGTGATGGTCGGCATCTTCGAGGAGCCGGCACCGTTCAACTTCTTCGACATCGTGTCGACCGAAAAGGAGGTGATCGGCTCGCTCGCGTACAACGGCGAGTTCGCGGACGTGATCCGCTTCATCGCGGACGGCCGCATCGACGTGCAGCCGCTCATCACCGGGCGCATCGCGCTCGGCGACATCGTCTCGCACGGCTTCGAGGAACTGGTCAATCACAAGGACCGTAACGTGAAGATCATCGTTCGGCCCGCCGTCGCCTGACCGCTCGCGCGGCCGCGGCACCGATTCGCGCCGCGGCACGCCTGCTGCAGCATCGTCCTGAAGCGTCGCCCGTACAAGGGCGGCGCACCTGCCTTCCATTCCCGTCCAGCCCCCTCCTTGCCGCCGTCGTCCGAAGCGGACCTGATGCCGCACCCCACGGCAGACGCGCAGATCAAGAATATTCGCAATCCAAACCATCTGCCGTAGCGTGCCACGGGTTCGATACGCGATCAGGGTTTCTCCGGATCAAGCGCGATTCGCCCGATGTCGACAGGGCACTGACGCAAGGCGATCCTGTGCAACGCGAGATCCGGCCTCCCGGCCGGGATCGTGGCCGCCCCGTGAAGGCGGCCGCCCCCCCCACAAAACCTTACGGCGTCACGGCGCCGACAGGCCGAGAATACGGGCCCACCCGGGACAGCTTGCAAACATGGTGTGTCATGAATCGTTCATTCTCGTTTAGCCGGGACCACGCATATAACATTCGATCGCTGACGATCCTGCAGAAGACGCATATCGGCTTCGCGCTCGTCACCACGCTGCTGGCCTTGCTCTGCGGCACGATCATCTGGGGGAGTTTCCGGCAATACCGGCAGGAAAACGCCGACCTGCAGAGCTTCGAATTCGTCCGCGGCGCGATGAGCGCCGCCAACGTGATCTCGGCCGAACGCGGCCCGACGAACGACCTGCTGGTGCGCCTGCAGGACGACGGCGCCGCCGAGATCCGCAACCTGCTCGCCGCGCGCGCGCGTTCCGACAACGCGCTCGAACGTTTTCGCGCCGGCATCGCGCAGGCGGCCGTGCTCGACGACCGCGAACGCGGCAACCTGCTGCATGCACTCGACTCCGTCCGGATGACGCTTGCCGATGCGCGTGCCGAAGTCGATGCGCTCAACGCGCGGCCGCTCGCGTCACGCACCGTTCACGATATCCAGCACGCGCAGGCGCGCCTGTTCCGGATCGTCGACACGCTGTCGCTGCTGATCGACGGCGCGATGACCGACACGGCGATGCGCGATCCGCGCACGTCCGGTGCGATCCTGCTCGCGCGGCTCCTCGGCGATCTCCGGGAATACGCGGGGCGCACGGGTTCGCTGCTGATCGCGCCGATGTTCGCGCGGCAGGCGCTCGATCGCGCGCAGCTCGCGGACATCATGCGGATGCGCGGCCGCATCGAGCAATTGCGCGCGCTGATCGACGGCGCGATCGGCACGCAGCTCGACGACCCCGACGTCGCACGCGAATATGCGCAGCTCAACGCGGCCTTCGATGCGCACATCCTGCCGCTCGTCGACGCGACCGTCGCCGGCGGCCGGGACGGCGCGTATGCCATGAGCGCCGCCGATTTTTCCCGCGCGATCGTGCCGCATTTCCGGCCGAGCGAGCTGCTGCGCGACCGCGTGATCGACCTTGCCCGGCATCGCGCGATCGGCGACCGGAACGCCGCCCGGATCAGGGTCGGGGTGTCGGCGTTCGCCACGACGCTGTGCATCGCGATCCTGGCCTCGCTCGCGCGCGGCATGCAGCGGCTGCTGTCGAAGCCGCTCGATGTGCTCGGCCGCCGGATCGTCGCGCTCAGCGAAGGCGATACGTCGCACGTCGCGATGCCGCACGGCGTCGGGCCCGAGATCACGCGGATCCACGACTCGCTGGAAACGTTGCGCAACGCGACCGTCCGCCGCGACATGCTCGAGCGCCAGCGCAACGACATGCTGACGCTGTTTTCGCACGACATGCGCGCCCCGCTGACATCGCTGATCATCCTGATCGACACGCAGGCGCAGCGAGCGGGCGACGCGCAGATGAAGCAGCAGTTCGCGAGAATCGCCAGGCTGGCGCGGCACACGCTGGCGATGGCCGACGGTTTCGCGCAGCTGTCGCGTGCGGAGGCGAGCGAATACGAACGCGTGCCGGTCAACCTCGCCGACCTGATGAACGAGGCACGCGATGCGGTGTGGCCGCTCGCGCACCGGAAATCCATGTCGATCGACGACGTGCCGCGGCGCGACGACACGATCGTGCCGGGCGACCCGGCGTTGCTGTCGCGCGCGCTGATCAACCTGCTGGACAACGCCATCAAGTACAGCCCGCCGCTGACGAGCATCGAATGCAAGGTCGAGCCGGGCGCCGACGGCAAGACCGTGCGCTGCACGATCCGCGACAGCGGGTGCGGAATCAGTAGCGCGGACCAGACGCGGCTGTTCGAGCGCTACCGGCGCTTCCGCACCGCCGGCCAGCCGGAAACCAGCGGCGTCGGGCTCGGCATGGCATTCGTCAAGGCCGTCGTCGAACGGCACGGAGGCCACATCCACGTGCACAGCGTCGTGCTGCAGGGCACCACCATCACGATCACGCTGCCGGCCGCGGCGGCGCCATGACGACGGTGCCGCCGGTGCCGCCGGTGCCGGCGGAAAGCGGCCGAAGCCGTGCCGCAACCCCGCGCGATTCTTCGATATACTGGACCGAACCCTTTTCGGGGCAACCGGTGGCCACCACACCCATTGCGCGTTCGCCCCAACCTGCGTGGAATTGCTCACCGTGAAACCGCGAGCCGGACTGATTCTCGAACTCTTCGTCAACCTGGTGCTGCCCTGGGTTGCCTACCGGGCCGCGCAGCCGTATTTCGGCGAAACCGGCGCGCTGTACGCGTCGGCGGTCCCGCCGGTCATCTGGTCGATCGTCGAATTCATTCGCTCGCGCCGCGTGGATGCGGTGGCGGCCATCGTGCTGCTCGGCATCGCGCTGTCGATCATCGGGATGGCGTTCGGCGGCAGCGCACGCACGCTGCTGATGCGCGAATCGCTCGCGTCGGGCACGATCGGCGTCGTGTTCCTGCTGTCGCTGTTCCGCGAACGCCCACTGATCTTCTATCTCGCGCGCGCCACCATCGCCCGCGAGATGGATGGCGGTGCCGCGCATTTCGAAGCGGTCTGGAACGCGCAGCCGGGGCTGCGGCAGATGCTCCGGCGCATGACCTTCGTCTGGGGCGGGTTCATGACACTGGAAATGCTGCTGCGCTGCTGGATGGTCGTGACCTGGCCGGTCGAACGCGTGCTGGTCGTGTCGCCGATCATCGGCTATACCGTGTTCGGCTGTCTGCTGACGTGGACGTTCTGGTACCGGCGGCGGATGCGCGTGCGCAACAGCGTCCACATCCCGGGCCGCGACGGCGTCACCGAAACCGCCGGCCGCTGACGGCTACCGGCAAGCATGACCGGAAGGCTGCTGTATGATGCGCGGCGTCTCGTCCGACGAATGCCGCTCCTGTCATGTCCCTCTCGCTCCTTCCATCCGCCACGATCTGGCTCGCCCTGTTCGCGGCCGCCGCGTTTGCGTGGCATCGCCCGCAGCACGGGCTGAGCGTCGGCCTTGCCGCGCTCGCTTACGCGTGCGCGCTGGCGTTCGGCAAGCTCGCGCCGCTCGCGCTGGCGCCGCTCGCGTTGCTGGCCGCGGCCGCCTGGGGCGTG
>NZ_QOBB01000284.1:0-8002 GCF_024704855.1 Burkholderia sp. HAN2018
CGGCGCGCCGCACACACATCCTTTCCGAATCGACGGCGCCCGGCGGCGCGAAAGCATTCATCTATGCACATCCACATTCTTGGCATCTGCGGCACCTTCATGGGCGGTCTCGCCGTACTCGCGCGCGAGGCGGGCCACACGGTGACGGGTTGCGACGCGGGCGTCTATCCGCCGATGAGCACGCAGCTCGAGGCGCAGGGCATCACGCTGATCGAGGGCTACGGCGCCGAGCAGATCGACCTGAAACCGGATCTGTTCGTGATCGGCAACGTCGTCACGCGCGGCAATCCGCTGATGGAGGCGATCCTCGATCGCGGCCTGCCTTATGTATCCGGCCCGCAATGGCTCGGCGAGCACGTGCTGGCCGGCAAGTGGGTGCTCGCGGTCGCAGGCACGCACGGCAAGACGACCACGTCGTCGATGCTCGCGTGGCTGCTGGAAGACTCCGGTCTGAACCCGGGCTTCCTGATCGGCGGTGTGCCGCTGAACTTCGGCGTGTCGGCGCGGCTCACCGATTCGAGCTTCTTCGTGATCGAGGCCGACGAATACGATACGGCGTTCTTCGACAAGCGCTCGAAGTTCGTCCACTACCGGCCGCGCACCGCGGTGCTGAACAACCTTGAATTCGATCACGCCGACATCTTCCCCGATCTCGCCGCGATCGAGACGCAATTCCACCATCTCGTGCGTACCGTGCCCGGTGTCGGCAGAATCGTCACGAACGGCCGTTCCGACGCGCTCGAGCGCGTGCTGGCGCGCGGCTGCTGGAGCGAGGTCGAGCGGTTCGGCGTCGACGGCGGCTGGCAGGCGCTGCCGGCCGAGGACGGCGTGCCGGTCGACGAGCGTTTCGCGGTGTATTCGCACGCGGAACGCGTCGGCGAAGTCGCATGGCAGGTGCAGGGCGATCACAACCGGATGAACGCGCTCGCGGCGATCGCGGCCGCGCGCCACGTCGGCGTGCCGCCCGCGCAGGCCGCCGCGTCCCTCGCGTCGTTCCGCAACGTGAAGCGCCGCATGGAAGTGCGCGGCAGCGTGGACGGCGTGACCGTCTACGACGACTTCGCGCACCATCCGACCGCGATCGAAACCACGATCGCCGGCCTTCGTGCACGCATCGGCCGTCAGAATTCCCGCATTCTCGCCGTGCTCGAGCCGCGCTCGAACACGATGAAGCTCGGCGTGATGAAGTCGCAATTGCCGGCGAGCCTGGCCGACGCCGATCTCGTGTTCGGTTACGGCGCGCCGGCCGGGCGCGACGCGCTCGGCTGGAATCTGGCCGAGGCGCTGGCGCCGCTCGGCGATCGCGCGCACGCGTTCGACGACCTGCACCTGCTGGTGAAGTCCGTCGTCGCAGCCGCCCGCCCGGGCGACCACGTGCTCGTGATGAGCAACGGCGGCTTCGGCGGCGTTCATCAGAAGCTGCTCGATGCGCTCGGGAGCCGCTCGTGATCCTGTATCTGCACGGCTTCCGGTCGTCGCCGGAATCGCAGAAGTCGCGCCAGCTCGCCGCGCGCATGGCCGAGCTCGGCCGCAGCGACGAGTGGCGGTGCCCGTCGCTGTCGGTGTCGCCGCTCGAAGCGATCGCGGTCGCGGAAGCCGAGGTGGCGGGCGCGCGCGACGTGACCGTCATCGGCAGCTCGCTCGGCGGCTATTACGCGACCTGGCTGGCCGAAAAACACGGCTGGAAGGCCGTGCTGCTGAATCCGGCCATCGTGCCGCAGCGCGATCTCGAGCAGCACCTGGGCGAACAGCCGCTGTGGCACGGCGGCGGCACGATCGTCGTCGAGCGCCATCACCTGCATGAACTCGACGCGCTGCGCGTGCCGGCAATCACGCGTGCCGAACGCTACTATCTGTTCGCGGCGACCGGTGACGAAGTGCTCGATTACCGCGAGATGCTCGCGCACTACCCGGGCGCGAAGACGCGCGTGATCGAAGGCAGCGATCACGGGATCAGCGAATTTGCCGACTATGTCGACGACGTTCTCGCGTTTTGCGACGGAAAGACGTCTTAATCCGGCCACGTGCCGATCGAATTCCCATCATCATGCGGCGCCGCGGACGCGGCGCCCGGCAGTCTGAACGAGAGTACTGAGTGAACGTTTTCTTCGAGGAATCGGGCAGTTTCAAGGCGGGCAGCGTGCTGTCGCGCCAGGGCGACGCATTTCAGGTCGAGTTGCCCGGCGGGCGGCGGGCCAAGGTGCGCGCGAAAGACGTGCTGATCGAATTCGACAAGCCGGCCGCGGGCGAACTGATGCAGGAAGCCGACACGGCCGCGCAGCAGATCGACCTGGATTTCCTGTGGGAATGCGCGCCGACCGACGAGTTCGCGTATACGGCGCTGGCCGCGGAATACTTCGGCGCGACGTACGGCCCGGTGGAGCGGGCGGCGCTGGTGTTGCGACTGCACGGCTCGCCCGTCTACTTCCGCCGCAAGGGGCGCGGCCAGTACCAGCGCGCGCCGGAAGAGCAGCTCAAGATGGCGCTCGCGTCGCTCGAGCGCAAGCGCCAGCAGGCGCTCGTCCAGGCGCAGTACGAAGAGGAACTGAAGGCCGGCAAGCTGCCGGAAGCGTTCGCGGGCAAGGTGCTCGGGCTGCTGACGCGGCCGGACAAGAACGCGATCGAATACAAGGCGATGGAAGCGGCGGCCGGTGCGCGCGGCGTGTCGCCGGCGCGGCTGATGCTCGACTGCGGCGGCATCGCGTCGCCGCGCGCGCTGCACGAGGCGCGCTTCCTCGCGGAGTTCTTCCCGCACGGCACGGGCTTCCCGGCCGTCACGGTCGGCCCGCTGCCGGACGACCTGCCGCGCGCGGACGTCGAGGCGTTCTCGATCGACGACATCACGACGACCGAAATCGACGACGCATTCTCGGTCGAGCATCTCTCCGACGGCCGCGTGCGCATCGGTGTGCACATCGCGGCGCCGGCGCTCGGCATCGTGCGCGGCGACGCGATCGACGCGATCGCGCGCACGCGCCTGTCGACCGTCTACATGCCGGGCGACAAGATCACGATGCTGCCGGACGACGTCGTCGACGTGTTCACGCTGAAAGAGGGCGACTACCGCCCGGCACTGTCGCTGTACATCATCGTCAACCGCGAAACGCAGGAGATCGTCGCGAACGAGACGCGCGCCGAGCTCGTGTTCGTGAAGAACAACCTGCGGCACAACAACCTCGACGAGCTCGTCAACGAAGAGACGCTCGCGGCCGGCACCGGCGACTATCCGCACAAGGACGACATCGCCGTGCTGTGGCCGCTCGCGCAGGCGCTGTTCGAGAAGCGCCAGGTCGCGCGCGCGGGTTACGGCCTGAAGCGCGAGGTGCAGCGCAACACCGACTACAACTTCTACGTCGAAGGCGAGCACGTGACGATCACGCCGCGCCGCCGCGGCTCGCCGCTCGACCTGATCGTGTCGGAGCTCGCGATCCTCGCGAACTCGACCTGGGGCGCGTTCCTGCACGATCACACGGTGCCGGGCATCTATCGCTCGCAGCGCGGCTTCGGCGCACCGGGCCCGAAGCGCACGCGGATGCAGACGACGGCCGCGCCGCACGAAGGTCTCGGCGTCGCGCAGTACGCATGGAGCACGTCGCCGCTGCGCCGCTACGTCGACCTCGTGAACCAGTGGCAGCTGCTCGCGTGCGTGCAGCACGGCGTCACCGCGAAGCTCGCCGCACCGTTCAAGCCGAAGGACGCCGACCTGTACGCGGTCGTGCAGGGCTTCGACGACACGTATACGGCCTACGCCGACTACCAGCGCCGGATGGAGTACTTCTGGTGCCTGCGCTGGCTCGCGCAGGAGCAGAAGAAGCAGGTCGTCGCGAGCGTGGTGAAGGGCGATCTCGTGCGCCTCGAGGAAATTCCGCTGCTGCTGCACGTGCCGGGGCTCGGCGTGCATGCGCGCGGCACGCGCGTGCTGCTCGACGTGATGTCGCTCGACGAGCTGACGATCGAGGCATCGGTGCGGTTGCTGAACGTGCTCGATGCGCCGACCGTGACGAGCGGCGACGCGGCCGACGAAGAGGATGACGCCGAAGGCGGCGACGACACGCTGATCGACGCCGAAGACGCGACGGCCGAAACCGAGGCGGAAGCGCTGGCGGAGGCGGACGGCGCGGCAGCCGGCGAAGGTGGTGAAGGCGGCGAAGCCACGGGCGGCAACGCCGAAGAAGAGGGGCGCGCATCATGACCACAGTTGCGTCGACGAGCGGCGCCGACCGCTATGTCGTGTTCGGCAACCCGGTGGCGCACAGCAAGTCGCCGTTCATCCACGCGCAGTTCGCCGCGCAGACGGGCGAGCCGGTCGAATACACGCACCGGCTCGCGCCGGTCGACGGGTTCGACGCGGCCGTGCGGGCATTCGTCGCCGAAGGCGGTCGCGGCGCGAACGTGACGGTGCCGTTCAAGCTCGAGGCGCATGCGCTTGCCGACACGCTGTCGCCGCGCGCGGCGGCGGCGGGCGCGGTGAATACGCTGCGCATCGACGCCGACGGCCGTATCCATGGCGACAACACCGACGGCGTCGGCCTCGTGCGCGACATCGAAGCGAATCTCGGCGTGTCGCTGGCGGGCGCGCGCATCCTGCTGCTCGGCGCGGGCGGCGCGGCGCGCGGTGTCGTGCTGCCGCTGCTCGACCGCGCGCCGCTGTCGATCACGATCGTGAACCGCACCGCGAGCAAGGCCGAGGCGCTCGTCGGCCAGTTCATGCAGGCCGCCCACGATGCGGGCTGCACGCTCGCGGGCGGCGGCCCGGACGTCGTGCGCGCGGAGCCATATGACGTCGTGATCAACGCGACGGCCGGCAGCCTCGATGCCGCGCTGCCGGAGTGCGACGCGGCCGCGTTCGGCGCGGGCACGCTCGCGTACGACATGATGTACGGCGCGCAGCCGACGGTGTTCATGCAGCATGCGGCGTCGCTCGGCGCGCGCACCGCCGACGGGCTCGGGATGCTCGTCGAGCAGGCGGCCGAATCGTTCTTCATCTGGCGCGGCGTGCGTCCGGACGGCGCACCGGTGCTGGCCGCGCTGCGCCAGGCGCTCGCGGCGAGCTGAACGGGGCGCGGCACGTGGTGGCGGTGAGCGGCACGCAGCACACGCGGACGGTGAGCCCGACGCGCTGGATCGTCTATGCGGGATCGGTGTTCGCGGGTGCGTGGCTCGCGACGCAACTGTTCTATCTCGTACAGATCGCGCTGTGGTCGTTCGTGAACCCGGGCTCGACCGCGTTCATGCGCACCGACGCGTGGTGGCTGTCGCGCGACAAGCCGCCCGCGCAGATCCAGCACCAGTGGGTGCCTTACGACCAGATCTCGCGCAACCTGAAGCGCGCGCTGATCGCGTCGGAAGACTCGACCTTCGCGACCAACAACGGCTACGACGTCGACGCGATCCTGCAGGCGTGGGAGAAGAACAAGGCGCGCGGCCGGATCGTCGCGGGCGGCTCGACGATCACGCAGCAGCTCGCGCGCAACCTGTTCCTGTCGCGCGAGAAGAGCTACATCCGCAAGGGGCAGGAGCTCATCATCACGTGGATGCTCGAAACGGTGCTCGACAAGGAGCGGATCTTCGAGATCTACCTGAATTCCGTCGAGTGGGGGCGCGGCGTGTACGGTGCCGAGGCGGCCGCACGCTATTACTACCGGATTCCCGCGAGCCGGCTCGGCGCGTGGCAGTCGGCGCGCCTCGCGGTGATGCTGCCGAAGCCGCGCTGGTTCGACGCGCACCGCGGCTCGGCCTACCAGGCGCAGCGCGCGGCAGTCATCGCCCGCCGGATGGGAGCGGCCGAACTGCCGCAATCGGAGTGAACGGCGCGAGCGCGCCGTCACATTGACCGTTTCGACGCCCGTGCGCTGCACGCGGGTCGCTCGCGGGCCGTTTGTGCGCTGCAGCGCATGCGCGTCACGCGCATTTCGGGTCACATCCATTAGACGAATCCGTCTATTTCGCTTTGCTGAGCAATGCTCGCGATCACGCGCGTTTGTTGGCTGATATGGCACGAAATCCTGGAATTTTTAGTGTTCCCGGGTAAACGCGAAAGTCCGTGAAAGGCACGTGAAATGCAACGTTTCGCGAACCGAAGCATTCCTGAAAGGTGTGCGCCGCACCGGCCGCCGTCCAAATATTTCAAAATTTTTCAAAGCTGACGGGCTCGCGTATATTGGCCAGCGCCTCGGCTTATCGGCCGCGATCGAGGCGGGGGGCGGCTTATCCGGCTGCTCGATACAAAAAACATCCGAGAGAAGGAAAGCAACGATGCCAGCGAGCAAAGCGAAGCTGTTGTTGGGGGTGGTGTTTTCTTCGCTGATTCTGACGGCCTGCAACGACGACGTGACATCGTCCGCTGCTGCCAGCGCCGACAACTCAGCCGATCCCGCCGGTCAGGTGGACAGGGCGTACAACGATCCGAACAGTTATTCGTCGAGCGCGAACGCGTCGCTCGACGCCTCCGCCGCGGTTGAAAAGGCCGCCGTCACGCATCACCAGATCACGCTGAACGGCAAGACGATCCGCTACACGGCCACGGCCGGCCACCTCGTCGCGCGCAATCCGCAGACGGGCGCACCCGAAGCCTCGTTCTTCTATGTCGCCTATACGGCCGACAACCAGCCCGCGGCGAAGCGGCCCGTCACCTTCCTGTACAACGGCGGCCCCGGCTCGGCATCGGTGTGGCTGCATCTCGGCTCGTTCGGCCCGCGCCGGATCCAGACGGGCGACCCGAACGCGAACACGTCGACGTTCCCGTTCGTCGACAACCAGGAAAGCCTGCTCGACACGACCGACCTCGTGTTCGTCGATGCGATCGGCACCGGCTTCTCCGAAGCGATCGCGCCGAACACGAACCAGACGTTCTGGGGCGTCGACCAGGACGGCGGCGCGTTCCGCGATTTCGTCACGCGCTACCTCGCCGTGAACCAGCGCAGTGCCTCGCCGAAATACCTGTTCGGCGAGTCGTACGGCACGCCGCGCACCGACGTGCTCGCGAACCTGCTCGAGACGGCCGGCGTGAAGCTCGACGGCATCGTGCTGCAGTCGTCGATCCTGAACTACAACACGAACTGCGACATGGCGAGCGACTACATCGGCAACTCGAACAACGGGTCGAGCCCGGTGAGTTGCGCGGGTTTCGTGCCGTCGTATGGCACCGTCGGTGCGTACTACCAGCTCGACAACCCGAACCCGTCGAACCTGCCGCAGTATGCCGACCAGATGCGCCTGCTGACGGCCGGCAGCTACGCACCCGCCGTGAACGCGTACCTGGCGAGCCATACGCCGCCGCCGCCGGCCCTCGTCACGACGATGGTGAATTCGACCGGCGTGAAGCAGTCGCTGTGGAATGCGGACTTCAACGTGATCCCGACCTTCTTCGACAACAGCTTCCAGCTGTCGCTGATCCCGGGCACGCTGATCGGCCGCTACGACGCGCGCGTGAACGTGCCGGTGTCGAGCCCGCTTGCCGCGGACGGCGATCCGTCGAGCTCGTTCATCACGAAGCCGTTCACCGACACGATCGGCAAGTACCTGCCGAACGAGCTGAAGTACACCGCGCAGTCGGCGTATTCGTTGAGCAGCAACGCGATCAACACGTGGGACTGGACGCACGACGGGCTCGCGATGCCCGACACGATCCCCGACCTCGCCGCGGCGCTGACGCTGAATCCGCAACTGAAGGTGCTGTCGCTGAACGGGTATCACGACATCGCGACGCCGTTCTACCAGACCGAGCTCGACCTCGCGCGGCTCGGGACGCAACCGAACCTGACGATCAGGGACTATCAGGGCGGACACATGGTCTATCTCGACGATACGTCGCGTCCGCAGGAGAAAGCCGACCTCGTGACCTTCTACAACGCGGCCGCGCACTGATGCTGCGCCGGCCGGCGGCAGGCGCCCGCGGTGGCGCCGCGCCGGCCGTCGACGACCTCATTCCAGACTGGAGCCTGATATGAAGAATCGTTTCATCGTCGTTGCCGCGGCGCTCGCATGTGTCGGCGCCGCAGCA
>NZ_QOBB01000285.1:0-7935 GCF_024704855.1 Burkholderia sp. HAN2018
GGCGTAGGCGCCGCAGGCGGGCAGCCCGGCGGTTGCCCGCCGGTCGGCCCGGGCGCGCCGCCTCCTCCGTTCGGATGACGCGGGCCGCCGGGCGGCCGGTATGCTGGCTCGGGAACCCTTCACCCCGATCCAGGAGAACACGAGCATGCCCATCGCGCTGGCATCCGGCGATCCGGCCGCGCACGACGGCTTCGACGACGCGGCGTGGACGGCGCGCGAACTCAGCGCGTGGCTCGGGCTCGTCTACCAGGGCCCGTCGGAAGCGACCCCGTGGGCAGGCTTCCTCGAAGCGGTCCGCGTGCGGCTCGACGCGCGCTTCACGACACTGGTGCTGCGCAACCCGGGCGGCACGCGGCACGGGCTCATCATCAACGCGTCGGCGCACGGCCCGCTGCTGCCCGGCGAGCCGTCGTACAGCGAGCAGTTCTATGCGCTGTGCCCGTTTCTCGATCAGCCGCCCGGCCAGGTCTTCACGGCCGACCGGCTGTTCGGCGAAACCGCGTGGCGCGCGCACGATTTCTACCGGCAGTACCTGCAGCCGCTCGACCTGCGCTACATCCTCGGCGCGAACCTGCGCGGCGAACGCGGCGTCGAATGCGCGTTCTTCGTGAGCCGCGCGCACGGCGGGCGGGACTTCGACGCGGCCGAACGCGCGCAGGTCGCGACGCTGCTGCCGCACCTGCAGCGGGCAGTCGAGCTGCACGCGGCGTTCGACGTGCTCGACGCCGAACGCGCGCTGTACGCGGGCACCGTCGACCGGCTCGATGTCGGCACCGCGATCGTCGACGAGGACGGCCGCGTGATCAAGCGCAACCGCATCGCCGAGCGGCTGATCGAGCAGCAGGACGGGCTGTGCGTGCGCCACGAGCGGCTCCACGCCTCGTGCCCGCTCGACGAGCGCCGGCTGCAGAAGGCATTGCAGGCCGCGCTCGAGCATTTCCGCGCGGGCGCGCTCGCCCGCATCGAAGCCACCACGCTGTCGCGCCCCGGCGGCGCGATGCCGTTGAGCGTGCTGCTGCGCCCGCTCGCGCCCTACCGCGGCGCCGAGGACCGCCGGCACCGGCCGGCCGTCGCGGTGTTCGTGCGCGATCCCGTGTCGTCGCCGCAGACGTCGCGCGACATGCTGCACCGGCTGTTCCGGCTCACGCCGATGGAAACCGAAATCGCGCTGCTGCTCGTCGACGGGCTGACGCTCGACGAGGCCGCCGCCGCGACCGGCATCACGAAGAACACCGCACGCGCGCACCTGCGCGGCATCTTCGCGAAAACGGGCGCGACGCGGCAGGCCGTGCTCGTGAAGACGCTGCTCAACAGCGTCGTGTCGATGGCGTAGCGGCCGCGAGGGCAGCCGCCGGACGGGTTGCCCGGGGGATGCACCACGCGCGCGGATCGCCGCCGGGTATCCCGGCGATGGGTACACACTCGTTTCATGTCATATGTCATCAGACATTGACGGCCACCCGATGAATCTCATGAAATTCCTCAATATTCGGGTAATTCCCGGGTAAACCCGCGACGTCTCCATCGGCACTCAGGCGTACCATGTCATACGACGACATACTACCCAGCCCCGCCCGACCGGAGACACGCTTGAACCCGCCCTCGCCCGCCCTGCCCGGACGCGACCCACTCGCGTCCGCCGTCTCGAAAGTGAAGTGGCATGTGCTGCCGCTCGTGCTGATCATGTTCATCGCGAACTACATCGACCGCGTGAACGTCGGCTTCGTCGACCGCCATCTCGAAGCGTCGATCGGCATCGGCGCGGCCGCGTACGGCCTCGGTGCCGGGTTGTTCTTCGTCGGCTATGCGCTGTTCGAGGTGCCGTCGAACCTGCTGATGCAGCGCTACGGCGCCCGCGTGTGGCTCGCGCGGATCATGGCGACGTGGGGCATCGTCGCGGCCGCGATGGCGTTCGTGTGGAACGACACGTCGTTCTATGCCCTGCGCTTCCTGCTCGGCGCGGCCGAGGCCGGTTTCTTCCCCGGCGTCGTGCTGTACCTGTCGCAATGGCTGCCGCCGCAGGAACGCGGCAAGGCGATGGCGATCTTCCTCGGCGGCTCCGCATTCGCGTCGGTGCTGTCCGGGCCCGTCACCGGTGCGCTGCTGTCGATCCGCGGCTTCGGCCTCGAAGGCTGGCAGTGGATGTTCCTGATCGAAGGGCTGTTCTCCGTCGCGCTGTGCGGTGCGAGCTGGCTGCTGCTGAAATCGCACATCCGCGACGCGACGTGGCTCACCGCCGAGGAACGCACGGCACTGCAGAACGCGCTCGACGAGGAACGCGCGGCGCGCGACGTCCGCTCGAACGTGCCGGTGCGCGCCACCGCGCTGCTGCGCGATCCGCAGATCATGCTGTTCTGCTTCCTGTATTTCTCGATCCAGCTGACGATCTACGCGGCCACGTTCTGGCTGCCGACGATCATCCGCAAGATGGGCGGCCTCACCGATTTCCAGGTCGGCCTGTACAACACGATTCCGTGGATGATCGCGATCGGCGCGATGTACGGCTTCGCGGTGCTGTCGTCGAAATGGAAGCATCCGCAGCGCTGGCTCGCGTTCGCGCTCGTGCTCGCCGCGTGCGGGCTGTTCGCGTCGACGTCGCACGATCCGGCCTGGTCGTTCGCGTCGATCTGCTTCGCCGCGCTCGGCTTCAAGGCCGCGGCGTCGCTGTTCTGGCCGATCCCGCAGGGTTATCTCGACACGCGCGTGGCCGCGGCCGTGATCGCGCTGATCAACTCGGTCGGCAACCTTGGCGGCTTCGTCGCGCCGACGGCCTTCGGCTATCTGAAGCAACATACGGGTTCGATCACGGGCGGGCTGTATGCGCTCGCGATCGCTTCGCTCGTCGCCGCCGTGGCCGCGCTGTTCGCGCGCACGCACCGGCGCAGCGATCCGCCGCGCGGCCTGCCGGCCGACACCGCCCTGACGAACGCATCGATGCTCCGCCATGCCGAACACTGACCGCCTGACCGTCGTCGTCTCGAACGCCGCCGACGCCGACCTCGCCACGTTTTCCCTCGCGGCCGACGGCACGCTCGCGCCGCTCGCCCGCTATCCCGCAGCCGACGTCGCGATGCCGATCGCCGTTCAGGCCGACCGCGCGCGGCTCTACGTCGCGACGCGCGGCGAACAGCCGACGATCGTCGCGTTCCGCGTTGTGCCGGCCACCGGCGCGCTCGTGCGCATCGGCGCGACCGCGATCGACGCGAGCCATGCGTACCTGTCGCTCGACCGCGACGGCCGCTGGCTGCTCGGCGCGTCGTACGGCGGAAATTCGCTGAGCCTCTACGACGCCGCGCGCGTGCGCGACGGCGACGGCACGCCGCTGCAGGTCGTGGGCGGCATCGCGAACGCGCACTCGGTGATCGTGTCGCCGGACAACCGTTTCGCCTATGTCAGCTCGCTCGGCTCGGATCGCGTGTTCAGCTTCGCGCTGGTCGAGGACGCGGCCGGCCTGCGCGCGCTCGAACACGGCGAAACGCGCGTGCCGGCCGGGTTCGGCCCGCGCCACCTGCAGTTCGCGCGCGACGGCCGAGCGCTCGTCGTCGTCAGCGAATTCCAGGCCACGCTCGCCACGTTCGCGCGCGACCCCGATACCGGCCGGCTCGGCGATGCGCACGTGAGTGCGCGCCATCCGGCCGTCGCCGAACTCGCGCCGGGCCATGCGCGGCCGCCCGCGCCCGCCGAGCCCTCCGTCTGGGCCGCCGACCTGCACCTGAGCCCCGACGAGCGTTTCGCCTACGTCAGCGAACGCACGTCGAGCCGCCTGCTCTGTTATCGCCGCACCGCAGACGGCACGTTCGAGCCCGCGCATGCAACGGCCACCGAGACGCAGCCGCGCGGGTTCGCGATCGACCCGTCGGGGCGCTGGCTCGTCGCGTGCGGCGAACAGTCGGAATACGTGTCGGTGTATGCAATCTCGCAGGACGATGGCGCGCTGTCGCCGCACGCACGTGTGCCGGGCGGGCGCGGCGCGAACTGGGTCGCGATCGTCTGAAGAAGGGATACGTGGAGCATGAACCGGCAGGCCCGCCACGCGGGCCGGCGCATGCCCGCGTTCAGCGCCGCTCGCTCGGCGCAACCCCTGTCCAGCGCTTGAACGCACGCGTGAAGTTCGCGCGATCCGTATAACCGACGCGCGCGGCGATCTCGTCCACCGGCAGCCGCGTCCCCTCGAGCAGCCGCAGCGCGTCGCGCAACCGGATCTCGTCGAGCAGCGCCGAATAGGTCGCACCGTATTCGGCGAGCTTGCGCTTGAGCGTACGCGCCGATACATGCAGCTCGCGCGCGACGTCGTCGACCGCCGGATAGCCGCCCTCGCCGCAGATCAGCAGGTTGCGCACGCGCTCGACGATGCTTTCCGCATACCCGAGCCGCGCGAGTTCGGCCTCGCACTGCTGCACGATCATCTGCGCGGTGTGCGCGTTCGCGGTGCCGATCGGTTCGTCGAGCAGCGCGGCATCGCAACGGATGCGGTTCGCGCTCGCGTCGAAATGGCAGCGCGGCAGCCGCGCGCGATAATGCTCGAACCACGGCGGCTCGGGCCATTCGAAATGGAGTTCGGCGCGCGACTGCAGCGTGCGTCCCGGCACCGGATACAGCAGCGAATTGAACAGGATCGCCGTCTCGACCAGGAAGTTCTCGACCGCGAACTGCCGCAGCCGGCCGAGCGGAAACGCTTCGAGCACGTCGATGTCGACGGTCCCGTCGAGCCGCGCGAGCCGCACCGAGAAGAACGGCACGCGCGTCGGCAGGTAGCGGATGCCGAGCGAGATCGCCTCGCCGAGCGTCGCGCAGCTCATCAGCCCGAAGCCGATCAGTCCCGCTTTCGTCAGGCTGCTGCGCAGGCCGATCTCGATCGCGATCGACGGATCGTCCGTCGCGTCGAGCAGGTTGAACACGATCACCGCCTGTTGCAGCGGCGTGATGCGCGCATCGGGCTGCGCGAGCCGGTCGCGCTCGACACCCGAGCCCGCGAGAATGCGGCCGCCGTCGATACCACGCTCCTCGGCCAGCATCAGCATGAACAGCGCATACGCGGACGACACCGTCGCCTTGTTCAACTGGCGCGCGGCATCCGGGACGGACAGGGCCATGCGGAGGACTCCGGAGCGGTTTCGGCGGATTGTAGCGCCGCTGGCCCGCAATGACACCGGGGCGAGACTCTAGCCGCGCCGGCCGGCCAACGTGGCCCGAAATGACACCGCCATTGGCACCCGCGGCCCTCGCGGGCGGCCCGGTGCGCGCCTATGCTTGTCACATCGGCATAACGCCCCACTCTTTCCGCAGGAATCCGGTCGATGAGCCAACCCGCACGAACCGCCTTTCGCCACGACGCGGACAAGGTCGCGTACGTCCGCCGCGAGGTCAACGCCGCGAGCGACGCGATCCGCGCGCGCTTTCCGCTGCTCGACAACCAGAACCTCGTCGGCGCGACCGTGATGGCCGTGTCGGTGAGCGCGATGCTCGCGATCGCCTGGCTGTATGCGCGCGGGGCGATCGCGTGGTACGTCGCGCTGCCGCTCGCCGCGTTCGTCACGTCGCTGATCCACGAGCTCGAGCACGACCTGATCCACCTGATGTACTTCAAGAAGACGCCGTGGGCCTATCACCTGATGATGGCGCTGTGCTGGCTCACGCGGCCCGGCACGATCAACCCGTGGACGCGGCGGCGCATGCACCTGCATCACCACAAGGTGTCGGGCGGCGAATCGGATCTCGAGGAATTCGGCATCACCAACGGCGAGCGCTGGGGCGTGAAGCGCCTGCTGATGATCGCCGACGGCATGCTCGCCGTCGTGCTGCGGCCGGCCGCGATGCGCCGCAAGGTGAAGCAGTACGTGGCCGCGCAGCCGGTGCAGGACCCGTCCGAACGCATGCAGTTGCGCGTCGAGCAGGTGTCGTCGTACATGCCGGTCGGTCACGTGTATTACGTGCTGTGGCATGCGTTCATCGTCTATCACGCCGGCCTGTTCGCGCTGCATGCGTTCGGCTACGCGGTGACGGTGCCGGCCATCGTCGCGCGCGCGATGAGCGTCGTCGATTTCCTGGCCGTGGTGTGGCTCGGGCCGAACTTCGTGCGCAGCTTCTGCATCAACTTCGTCAGCTCGAACATGCATTACTTCGGCGATATCGATTCACGCAACGTGATCCAGCAGACGCAGGTGCTCAACCCGTGGTGGATGCTGCCGTTCCAGCTGTTCTGCTTCAACTTCGGCAGCACGCATGCGATCCATCACTTCGTGGTGCGTGACCCGTTCTACATTCGCCAGCTGACCGCGCGCACCGCGCATGCGGCGCTGCGTGAAGTCGGCGTGCGCTTCAACGACGTCGGCACCTTCGCGCGAGCGAATCGCTGGGGCCCGTATCGACCGTCGCGCCGCGCTCGCCACGCGCAAGGCGACGCGTGATGTAAAACCGGCGCCGCGCCGGCTCAGCCGCCGATCGGCGGCATCGGCCCCTGCCCGCGGATCCACGACCAGTTCGCGAGCTCGGCCATTTCCTTGTCGCCGCGGCTGTCGCCGTACGCGAACAGCTGTTTCGGCGGCCGGCTGCCCCACCACCCGCGCAGCCGCACGACCTTCTGCGGCCCCCAGCAGTTTTCGCCGTCGAGCCGGCCGGCAAACGTGCCGCGCTCGAACGCGAGCCGCGTCGCGAGCACCGCATCGAAGCCGGCCGTCTTCGCCCACTTCTCCAGGTACAGCGACGGCGACGCGCTCACCAGCACGACTTCGTGCCCGCGTGCCCGGTGCTCGCGAATGCGTTCGAGCATTTCCGGACGCACGAGGCCCGGCAGGTAGGTGTCGACGAACGTACACGCCTGCGCATCGAGCGCGTCCTCGCGCACGGGCCCGAACGCGAACGACGCGAACTTCGCTTTCGCATCGCCACGCGACAGCAGCCCGGCCTTCATCGCGACGATCCACGGCAGCGCACGCAGCCCGGCCCATGCGAAGCGCGGCGTGCCGACCGCATAGCGGACGAAATGGCGAAAGCTGTCGGTCGTCGTGATGGTGCCGTCGAAATCGAATGCGGCAACGATGCGGTCGGTCATGGAGAATCTGCGGGAAAGCAATGAGATGCCCGGGAAGATAGCAGACTCGCGCCCGTGCACGTGAAATGGCGTGACGCGGCGTGTCCCGCGCAGCGAATGCGCGCACCACGGCGCGCGCATCCGTGCCCTTCGCGCCGTTCGCTCAGCGCTGCGGCCGCGCCGCCAGCGCCGCCGGCAGCACGACGTTCATCAGGTGATCGGCGCGCGACAGCAGATCGGTCACGCGCTCGTCGAGCCCGCGCAATTGCGCGGGTTGCATGCGGATCTGCTGCACCGCCTGCCCGACGATGTTGCGGCGGTCGAACAGCGTGCGCTCGATGCCCGCATCGTCCGGTGCGCGCACGACGTCCGACACCGCGCTCAGCGCCGCGAGCACGACGACGAGATTTTCTTCCGCATGGCGAACCTTCGCGGCGAGTTCCTCGGTGCGGCGCGGAAAGAAGCCGAGCGACTGCTTGAGCGCACCGAGCGCCGCCCGGTAGTCGACATGGCCCGCCGCCCCGCCGAACCAGCGTTCGAACATGCCGGCCTTGCGCGTCGCCTGCGCGAGCATGCCGGCCATCATGTCGGCCGCGCCGAGTTCGTTGAATTCGCGCGTGGTGGCCGCGACGGCTTCGACGAGGTTGCCTGCCGTCTCCAGCGCGCCGTCGCCGATCGTCGCGACCGTCGTGAGCTTCAGCGGCACCAGTTGCCGGATGTGCCGCTCGATGCGCGGCGCGTAGTCGGGATAGAGATTCGGGAAGCTGGCCTGCGCGGCGCGGAAGCATGCTTCGAGCTGCGGATGGTTCGATTCGGCGAACACCGCGCGGCCGACCGCCTCGGCCGGCGCGGTGCGCACGGGCCTGTCGGGCGCCGGCCCGAAGTCGAGCGCCTGCGGTGCCGGC
>NZ_QOBB01000286.1:0-7920 GCF_024704855.1 Burkholderia sp. HAN2018
GCTCGCGCCGCTCGCCGCGCGCGCGATCCGCCGCGCGCTCGACATGGCCGGGCTGCGCGCCGACCAGATCGACTGGTGCGTGCCTCCCGGCTTCGATCCCGGCTTCGCGGCGCGCGTGGCCGACGCCGCGTCGATCCCGGTCGGCGCACGGATTCAGCACGACGGATCGGGCCACCTGTCGTCGGCCGAATCGGCGGCCGCGCTGATCCGGCTCGCCGGTGCGCTCGACGAAGGCGAGCGCCGCACGGTGCTCGTGTGGGATGCGGCACTGCATGGCGCGGCGGCGGCGGCCGTCGTCGACCTCGCCGGCGGCCTCGATGCCGCACTCGATATCGAAGGAGACGCATGATGAGCGCCTACAAGGTCAGCCTGCGCGAATTGCGCTTCTTTCTGTGGGAACTGTTCGAAGCCGACAAGCAGTTCCTGGCGGAACACGGCCTGTACGGCACCCACGACCGTGCATCGATCGACGCACTGCTCGAACGCGCGCGCGACTTCGCGCTCGACCTCGGCCGCAGCTACCAGCAGGCGGACGTCGAGGGCTGCACGCTGCTCGACGACGGCCAGGTGCGCATTCCGTCGCATTTCCACGCGTTGTGGGCGCGGTTTCGCGACGAATGGTCGAACACGCTGTTCGGCACCGCGCACGGGCTGCCGCCGATCGTCACGCAGATGATCTACGAGATGTTCATGGGCGCGAACCCGTCGTTCATGACGTACGGCGGCTTCACGCGCCCCGCGGTCAAGCTGCTGCAGATGCACGGCACGCCGCACCAGAAGGCGCTGATCGCGCCGCTCGAGGCGTACCGCTGGGATGCGTGCTTCTGCGCGACCGAGCCGCAGGCCGGCACCGACCTCACCGCGGTCGCGCTGCGCGCGACGCCGCTCGAACGCGACATCTACGCGATCGACGGCGAGAAGGTCTACATCTCGGCCGGCATGCACGAGCTGACCGAGAACACGCTGTATTTCGTGCTCGGCCGCATCGACACGGCGTCGCCCGATTCCTTCTCGCTGTCGTGCCTCGTCGTGCCGCGCTTCTGGCCGGACGAGGAAACCGGTGAATTGCAGCCGAACCACGTCGACTGCATCGGCCTGCCGCGCAAGATGGGGCTCAAGGGCTGCGCGAACACGCACCTGGTGTTCGGCGCGAACGGCACGACCCGCGGCTGGCTGCTCGGCGGCCGGCGCAACGTCGGCCTGCTCCAGCTGATGCCGCTGATGAACCAGGCGCGGATGAGTACCGGGATGTTCGGCGTCGGCGTCGCGTCGAGCGCGTACCTGCACGCGGTCGAGTATGCGGGCCGCCGGCTGCAGGGCCGGCCGATCGAGCGCGCGTCGAACACGAATGCCGCGCGCGTCGCGATCGTCGAGCACGCGGACGTGCAGCGCATGCTGGTCGACATGAAAAGCCGCGTCGACGGCTGCCGCGGCCTGCTCGGCAAGCTCGCCGCGACCGCCACGCGCGCGGCGATGCTCGAAGCGACGCCCGACGCCGATCCGGCCGAGATCGAGCGCCACCGCAAGCTGCAACTGCTGCTGACGCCGGTCTGCAAGGCGTTCATCTCCGACCAGGCGTGGCGGATCTGCGAAACCGCGATCCAGGTGCACGGGGGGCTCGGCTACACCGACGCGAGCCCCGTCGAGCAGAACGCGCGCGACGTGAAGATCCTGTCGATCTGGGAAGGCACGAACTACATCCAGGCGCAGGACCTCGTGCGCGACAAGCTCGGCTTCGGCCGCCATTCGCGGCTGATCCAGTACTACCGCGACGAACTGGACGTGTTCCTCGCGCGCCAGCATCACACGAGCACGCATGCGGAGCTGCGCCCGCTGTTCGACGCGCTGCGCACGGGCGCCGACCGGATCGCCGCCGCGCTCGACGATATCGCGCGCGACGTGCAGGACGGTCATACGCACCGCAGCAGCCAGTTCTACACGCGTTTTCTCGAGATGTTCGGCGTCGTCACGTCGGCGTGGGTGCTGCTCGAATCGGCGACGATCGCCGCGCGCCGGCTCGACGCGCCGGACACGGCCGACACGCCGGCCGAACTCGCGTTCTATCGCGGCAAGCTGAAAAGCGCGCGCTACTACTTCGCGAACGTGCTGCCCGTGGTCGACCAGCACGCGGCCGTGATCGCCGCGATGGCGCACGCGGCGATCAGCGTCAGCAGCGAAGAACTCGCGCAGGCGGAATGACATGGACATGACACTCGATTCCGGCACGAACGCTTCGGCCGCCTCGACCGGCGACGCGCCGCGCAACCTGCTCGGCCGCCCGGCAACGCGCCATCGCGGCACCGACATCGACGGCGCGACGCTCGAGCCCGAAGCGCTGCGCGTGCGCGATCTCGACCTGAACGCGCTGATCGGCGCGACGACGTTCGAAGGCGCGCTCGCGCACCTGTGGTTCGACGTCGCGCCGGACAACGCGGCTCATGGCAAGCACGAGGCGGCGATCCGCACGCGGCTCGCGGCGTTCGCCGAGGCGCTGGCGCCCGGCTCGGCCGCGCAGTCCGTCGCCGCGGATCTCGGCGCGGCGGGTGTCGCGCCGGTGTTCGCGGCCGCGTCCGGCCTGTTGCGCGGCTTCGACGACGTGACGGCACGCATGCCCGGCAACGCGCCGGACGATGCCGATCTCGACACGATGCTGCTGTGCGCGGCCGCGGCGCCGTTCCTGCTGCACGCGGCGATCGAAGGCCGCCCGTTTGCCGCCGGCACCGACGGCGGCGCTTCACTCGATACCGCCGCGACACAAGCGCAACGCATGCTCGTGCTGACCGGCGCGACGCGCCGCGATGCGCAGGCGCAAACCGCAATGGACATGCTGCTCGTCGCGTGGCACGCCGGCTTCGGCTACATCACGCCGACCGTGCTCGCGCCGCGCGTCGCGATCGGCACCGGCGTCACGCTCACGCAGGCGATCGCGTCCGGTTTCCTCGCGAGCGGCCCGTCGCACGTCGGCGCGGCACTCGAAGCGATGCACTGGCTCGCCACGCTCGCACGCTCGGCCCCGGGCGGCATCGACGCACCGCCCGCCGCGCTCGACGCCGCCGGCCGCGCGGCGATCGATGCGGCGCTCGACGCGAAACACACGCTGTACGGCTTCGGCCATCCGCTGTTCGTCGCCGATCCGCGTCCACCGCACATGCGCGGCCTGTTCGCCGCGCACGGCTTCGACGGCGCGTACGTGACGCTGTTCGACGCGTGCTGCGCCCAGGCCGACGCCCGTCGCGCGTTGCGGCCGAACATCGATTTCCTGACGGCCGCGACGCTGCTCGAACTCGGTGTCGCCGCGCCGTCGTGGGGCGTCGGTGTCGGGCTCGGCGCGCGCATCGCGGCGATGGCCGCGCATGCGGTCGAGCGCCGGCGCCGCCCGGCTTTCGGCGTCAACAGCGCGACTGCGCGACGGCTGCTGGCCGCCGTGCCGGTCGGCTGGCTGTGAACCTTCATCCATCGGCACCCTTCAGCAAAAGGAACGTCATGCTGCTCAAGAACCTGCGCCCGGCGAACGACTACGATCGCTTCGCCACCGAAACGCTCGAACCGTGGGACCTGCTGTTCATCAGCCGCATCCGCCAGCTCGCGCGCGGGATGACGCCCGGCGTGATCGCCGACATCGGCACGGCCACCGGCGTCGTGCCGGTGCGGCTCGCCACCGACCCGGCGATGCGCGGCTGGCGCTACGTCGGCATCGACCTCGATCCGGCGATGCTCGACGAAGGCCGCCCGCGCATCCGCGAACTCGATCTCGACGACACGATCGAGATGCGCGTCGGCGACGCGCTCGCGCTGCCGTTCGACGACGGCACGCTGACGATGGCCGTCGGCCGCGCGACGCTGCACCACCTGCCCGACAAGGCGCTCAGCCTGACCGAGATGTATCGCGTGCTGGAGCCGGGCGGCATCGCGCTCGTGCACGACATGCGCCGCGACGCGCCGCAGCACCTGCTCGACCGCTTCACCGAGATGCGCGCCGCCGCCGACTATCCGCCGACCCACGTCGAGGAAAAGATCACGCTCGACGAAGCGCATGCGCTCGTCGCCGAAGCCGGCCTCGCGGACGTCGCGTCGATCTACAGCCCGAGCGCCGGGCTCGGCGCGCTCGGCTTCGAGATCCTGCTGAAAAAACCGGCGCTGGCCTGAGCGATGACCGACCTCGCCTTTCTCGCCGCGCACGCCGCCGTGCGGCTCGGCGCCGACGACGTGCACTGCGCGGCGGTCGCGCCCGGCGCGACGCTGCCGCTGTGCGTGACGCCGCGCAGCGCCGAGCTCGCGACCTCGCCGGAGATGTTCGTCGCGTGGTACCGCTCGCGGCTCGATACGATCGACACGCTGCTCGACGCGTGCGGCGCGCTGCTGTGGCGCGGTTTCGCGGTGCCCGACACCGCCGCGTTCGGCCGCCTCGGCGCGCTGTATCCGGCGCACGCGAACGGTTACACGGCGGGCGCCGCGCCGCGCAAGCAGATCGACGGCCAGGTGTACGAATCGACCCGCATGCCGCCGCCGTTCAAGATCGGGCTGCACCAGGAGATGGCCTACATGCCCACGTTCCCGCGCCTCGTCGCGTTCTATTGCCGGCGGCCGGCCGATGCGGGCGGCGAAACGCCGATCTGCGACATGCGGCGCGTGACGGCGCGCGTGCCGGCCGCGCTGCGCGAACGGTTCGCCGCGCGCGGCGTGATGTACCTGCGCAACTTCGCGGCGCCCGGCGATCGCGCGGACGGCCTCGCCGCCAACCCGAACCTGCCGTTCGCCGAATACCACCGGCCGTGGCACGACGCGTTCGGCACGCGCGACCGCGACGAGGTCGAGCGGCTGTGCGCGGAACGCGGCGTCGGCTGCCGCTGGCTCGACGACGGCAGCGTGACCGTGTCGCACGTCGGCAGCGCGCTGCGCGCGCATCCGCGCACCGGCGAAACCGTCTGGTTCAACCAGGCGAGCGCGCAGCACCCGAACCCGCGCTCGATGGGCGAGCTCAGCTACCGCTACCTGCAGCGCATGTACGGCGCGCGCGCCGCGTTCCCGTACGAGATCCGCTACGGCGACGGCTCGCCGATGCCGTTCGACGATCTCGTCGCGATCTACGATGCGTTCGACGAAGAGGAGCTCGCATTCCCGTGGCAGGCCGGCGACGTGCTCGTCGTCGACAACATGCTGGTCGCGCACGGCCGCAACCCGTACCGGGGCGCGCGCGACACGCAGGTCATGCTGTTCGACTGACAGGAAGCCGACGATGAGCGATTCGTTCCTCGCCTCCGTGCGCGCGCTGTTCGGCCCGCACACCGCGTTCGACCGGCCGCTGCGCACGGCCTCGCAGCCGCTGCCCGATGCGCACGCGCCGGGCTCGGCGCTCGACGCGCGCGCGATCGACGTCGCGGCCGGCGATTTCCGTTTCTCCGCGCGGCACGTGCGGTTCCGGCTCGGCGCGGTCACGGCGATCGTCGGGCCGAACGGTTCCGGCAAGACCACGCTGCTCGAAACGCTGCTCGGCTTCCGGCGCGGCGGCACCGACGTGCGCGTGCTCGACGTGCCGGCCGCGCGCTTCATGCGCGACACGCCGTCGCTGCGGCGGCTCGGCGCGCAGCTGCAGAAGGTCGAGTATCCCGACCATCTCCGCGTGTCGGAGATCGTCGCGCTGCACCGCGCGATGTACGTGCACGCGGACGCCGCAGTCACGGAGGCGCTCGGCATCGCCGAATTGCTCGACAAGCCGTGCCGCGCGCTGTCGAAGGGGCAGCGCCAGCGCGTGGATCTCTACGTGGCGCTCGCGCACCGCCCCGAACTGGCCGTGCTCGACGAACCGTTCACCGGCCTCGACCGTCGTTATGCGGGCGTCGTGATCGACCTGCTGCGCCACCGCGCGCGCGGCACGAGCATCGCGATGATCTGCCATGCCGAGGAAGAGCTTGCCGTCGTCGACGATCTCGTCTGGGTGCGCGACGGCGGCGTGCGCTACCAGGGCGACAAGGACGCGCTGCGCGCCGAGCTCGTCGGCGAAGCGCGCGCGGTCCTGCATTGCCGCGACGAAGCCGACGCGCGCGCGCTGCGCAAGCGGCTCGCGGCGCTGCCGGGCGTGACCGGCGTGCGCGTGTCGGCCGCGCACGTCGTCGAGGTGTTCGGCGATGCGACGCTGCATCCGAACGTGCACCGCATCGTCGGCGAACAGGGCATCCAGCATCTCGCGCTCGCGCCGAGCACGCCGGGCGACCTGCTGCGCCTCTGTACCGAGGGCCCCGTCCATGACTAAGGTGTTCCTGATTCTCGTGCGCAACGAGCTGCTCGGTTATCTGCGCAGCCGCTCGTCGCTGTTCTGGACGCTCGTGTTCCCGGTGTTCCTGCTGAGCGTGATGCTGTTCGCGTTCGGCGGATCGGGGTCGCTCGGCACCGCCGACATCGCGTTCGACGTGCCCGGCGGCGCGACGCCGTACAGCCGCGCATGCGAAGCGCAGATCGTCGCCAGCCTCACGCACAGCGACACGGTGAAGGCGACCTTCGGCGGGCGCGGCGCGGCGGCCGATCGCGTGACCGTCGTGCTCGGCGCCGACGAGCGCACGCCGGCGACGATCCGCTACGACTTCAACGGCTCGCTCGCGGTCAAGGCCGCGTCGCGCGTCGTCGAGATCGCGCTCGCCCGCTGCGCCGCGCAGCGGCTCGGGCTGCCGGCCGCGCAGGCGCGCTTCGAGAACGCGGCACCGGCGCGTCGCCCGTTCGACTATGGCGCGTTCTTCGCGACCGGCATTCTCGTGATGGCGTTCATGGCGATCGGCCTGAACTCGACGACCACCGCGATCGCGTCGCTGCGCGAACGCAATACCTTCAAGCTGTACGTGTGCTTCCCGGTCTCGCGCGGCGTGTTCCTCGCCGCGCTGATCGTCGCGCGGATGGTGATGATGGCGCTGTCGGCGCTCGTGCTGCTGACGGTCGCACGCGTCGCGTTCGGCATCGCGCTGCCGATCGCGACGCCAGACGGGCTGCGCGCGTTGCCGATCGTGCTGCTCGGCGCGGCGATGGTGCTCAGCATCGGCGTGCTGCTCGCGAGCCGCACGCGGTCGCTCGCGGCCGCCGAACTCGCGTGCAACGTCACCTACTACCCGCTGCTGTTCTTCAGCGACCTGACGATCCCGATGCACGACGCACCGGCCTGGCTCAAGGCGGTACTCGCATTCCTGCCGACCAACCAGTTCGCCGTCGCGCTGCGCGGCGCGCTGGTCGACGGCGCTCCGTACGCGCAGCTCGCGCCGCAACTGCTCGGCATGACCGCGAGCACGGCGCTGTTCCTGTTCGCCGCCGCGCGGCTGTTCCGCTGGCACGACGCATGACGCATGACGCGTCGCCCATTGTTTCGACGAAGGAGAATCCCCCGATGAAATCGAGCAATCCCATCACCGACTACCTGCTGCACGCGAGCAACTTCCTGCCGGCGATCGTGTTCCTGTTCTACGGCCGGCTCGGGCCCGGACAGCCGGACGTGCGCTGGACGCACGCGTTCCTGATCGGCGGCGTGCTCGCGCTCGTGCACGGCGCTTGGCTGATCCGCCGCGCGGACCGCAACAGCATCGCGATCGGCGTCGACCTGTTCCTCGTGATCGGCGCGGTGCTGGCGCTCGTGTCGCCGACAGGTAGCCGTTTGTGGGGAGAAGAACTCGGGCCGGCCGCGATGCTCGTCTGCGTGCTGGTCGTCGGCATCGTGCATACCGCGTGGTCGGACGGCGGGTTCGTCGACGGCACCTTCGTCGACCATGCGCGCGCCCGTTCGCTGTCGATCGTGCTGCTCGCCGTCACCGTCGTCGCGCTCGCGGTGTCGATCGCGATGCGCCACAGCCCGCTGTGGGGCGGCGTCGTGCCGCTGATCGCGCTGGTCGTCGTGCGCGGCCGCCTGCGCAAGCAGCTCGTGCGGGCCGGCTGACGATGAGCGCG
>NZ_QOBB01000287.1:0-7791 GCF_024704855.1 Burkholderia sp. HAN2018
CGGCGTCGCCGGCACGTCGCGCGGCGGCTGGCCGCGCTCGCCGAAAGCGGCCGCGCCGGCCGGCTCGACGACACGCACGTCCCAGCCCATCTGCGCAAGCCACGACGCGGTCATGTCGGCACGCACGCCGTCGTCGTCGGCGAGCACGATCCGCGCGCCGCGCACGGCTGCGTGATGGTCGGTCTCCTGCACGAGCTGGCCGCCCGGCGTGCTCAGGAAACCCGGCAGATGGCCGGCTTCGTATTCCTCCGGCGTGCGCACGTCGAAGCGGTACAGCGTGCGGCCCGGTTCGTCGAGCGCGGCGACGTCGGCGAGCGCGATGCGCGGCACGCCCGCGCGTTCGGCCACCGCGCGCGCAGCGCGGCGCGCTTCGTCGCGCTGCGTCGCGTCGATGTCTTCCGGAAAGCGCCGCGCGGCACCCCGCTCGAGCGTCTGGCCCGCGAGCGTCCAGCCGATCGTGCCGTTGCGCAGCGCCGCGACCGGATTCGGCAGCCCCGCGTTGACGAGCGACTGCGTGCCGATGATGCTGCGCGTGCGTCCCGCGCAGTTGACGACGACCTGCGTCGCCGGGTTCGGCGCAAGCGCGCGCACGCGCAGCACGAGTTCCGCGCCGGGTACGCTCGTCGAGGTCGGTATGTTCATCGTCTGGTATTCGTCGAAACGGCGCACGTCGACGATCACGACATCGGCCTGCGCGTCGATCAGCGCCTGCACCTCCTGCGCGGACAGCGACGGCGTATGCCGCTCGGCCTCGACCCATTCGCCGAACGACTTGCTCGGCACATTCACGTCGATGAACAGTTCGCCGCCCGCCGCGAGCCAGCCCGCGAGGCCGCCGTCGAGCAGCCGCACGTCGGTGTAGCCGAGTTGCGCGAGCTTCTCGGCCGCGCGCGGCGCGAGATCCTCGCCGCCGGCTTCGCCGAATACGACGATCGGCGTGTCGCGGCGCGGAATCCGCGTCCACGCGTCGAGTTCGAGTTTCGACAGCGGAAAGTTGGCGGCCCACAGCGGGTGGCCCTGCGCGTACGGATCTTCCTCGCGTACGTCGATCAGTGCGATCTCGTCGCGGGCAAGCAGGCGCGCGCGCACATCCTGGTACGACGCGACGGGAAAACGGGAAGTGGAATCGGCGGAGTGCGTCACGATGTCTCTGTATTGAATGCGTTGAAGTCGGTGAAGAAAGCGGAACGGATCAATCTTGGGCCCGCCGGCGCGTGCGGGCAACCGGCCTTCCGGCCGGTCGCTTGCGGCCGGCCGCATCGGCGGGCGTTGCATCAGGCGTTCGAATAGCCCGACACGAAGGGCTTCACGGTGCCGTCGTCCAGGTACACCGCGCGCTCGACCTTGCCGATGTTCGCGCCGTACACGTGGATGCTGATCGATACCTGATCGGCGAACGCGTTGGTCACGCGATGGACGTCGCCGATGCGCGGCGACACGGCCTCGATCTCGCCCGGCGCGAGCCGCACGGCTTCGCCGGACGGCACCGGCCGGCCCGCTGCGTCGAACCGGTACGGCTGCGAGAATTCGCCGCCGCGCAGCATCCCGATCAGCCCCCACACCGTGTGATTGTGGATCGGCGTCGTCTGGCCGGGACCCCACACGAAGCTGACGACCGAGAACCGCTCGTCCGGGTCGAGATGCAGCAGGTATTGCCGATAGCGCGCGGGGTCGGGCTGCGCGAACGCGTCGGGCAACCAGTCGTCGTGTTCGACGAGCGCGGCGAGCAGCGCACCGCCCTCGTCGAGGATGCGCGCCTCGTCCGCGCCGGACGCGAGCAGCGCGCCCAGACCGTCGACGAACGGACGCAGCGGCGTCTGATGCAACGAAAGCGTACTCATCGGCTGGCTCCTCGAATATGATGCCGAATATGATGGATCGTCATGATGCACCTGAAAGACCATGCAGAACAAACATGAAAATTAGCGATATCGACGCTTTTGCAGCGGTGGTCCGCTGCCAGACCCTGAGCCAGGCCGCGGCCGAGCTCGGGATGACGCAGCCCGCGATCACGCGGCGCGTCCAGAATCTCGAGGAAGCGCTCGGCGTGACCCTGCTCGATCGCAACACGAAGCCGCCGCGCCCGACCGACATCGGCCGGCAGGTCTTCGAGCAGTGTCGCGCGATCCTGCGCGAAGTCGATGCGCTGCGCGAGCTGACGGCCGGCGAGCAGCCGCCCGCCGGCGAGTTCCGGATCGGGCTCACGCAGGGCCTCGGCGAACTGATGCTCCCCGCGCTGATCGCCGAACTCGCCGCGCAGTGGCCCGCGCTCGCGACGCAGGTCACGACCGCGTGGGGCGGCATGCTCGTCGAGCGCGTCGCCCGCCGCGAACTCGATGCGGCGCTCGTGTTCCTCGCGCGCGAGATGGTGCTGCCGGCACAGGTCGACGGCGAACGGCTGCTGGCCACGCGGCTCGTCGCGGTCGGCCGCAAGGGTGACTGGCCGCGCCGCAGCTACCGGCTCGCCGATTGCCACGCTCATGGCTGGGTGCTCAATCCCGACGGTTGCGGCTTTCGTGCGGGCCTGCGGCGCGCGCTCGACGCGCAGGGCCTGCCGATGCCGGTCACGCTCGACACCTACGGCCGCGACCTGCAACTGCAGAGCGTCGCGAACGGCTTCGGCATCGGGCTGATGCCGCTGCCGCTCGTCGAAGGCAGCCCGCTGCGCGACGCGCTCGACATCGTGCCGCTCGCCGATTTCAAGCCGCACATCGATCTGTGGTTGCTGCGCCGGCACGATGCGGCCCGCTTCGGCGCGCCGCTCGCGGCCGTCGCCGCGCATGCGCGTGCGGCATTCTCGCTGCCCGAGCAGGCGCACGACCAGGCTGCGTGACCCTATCGGGCGGCGGCAGCATCGCGCCGCCCGGTCGATGCTCGCGCCAGCCCTGCTCCGCTCACGCATCGCTGCGGCCGCGCCCGGTTTCGTTGACCGACGCTCCGCCCGTTTCCGTCTCGCCGCCCCCTTTGCCGCCCGCTTCGCCCTTCGTCTCGCCCTTCGCTTCGATCCGGCTCGCCGCGTCGAGCACCGCACGCCCCGCCGCCACCGCGATCGCGTCGTCCTGCGGCGTATGCACGCGGCTGCACAGCACGTCGCGATAGTGGCGTTCGAGCGGATTGGCGCGGCTCAGCCCGTGATTGCCCGACAGCTTCAGCGCCTGCTCGACCGCACGGATCGCGTGCTCGGTCACGGTGCGCTTGACCAGTCCGCTCGTCGTGACCGGCGGTGCATGACCCGCGTCGGTGCGCGCGATGTGATCGTCGAGCAGCACGCGGTTCGCGTGCAGCCAGCCCTCGATTTCGCCGACCGCTTCCTGCACGCGCGGCAGCGTCGCGAGCGGTGCGCCCAGCCCGCTCGGCGCACGCGTCGTCGCGAATTCGACCACCCAGTCGCGCGACGCGCGCGCCACCGCGTCGTACAGGCTGCCGAGCAGCGCGACCATCCACGCCTGCTGGTCGGCCTGCGCGTCGGCATCCGCGTGGGTCGCGGCCGACACGGCCCATGCGTCCGGTGCGCGCACGTCGACCGCGTGATCGGCCGTCAGCCGGACGTCGTCGAACACGACCTCGTGGCTGCCCGACGCACGCAGGCCGAGGTGATTCCAGCTTTCGATCACGCGAATGCGATCGCCATCCGCATCGCGGTCGCGCGGCACGAGAAACACGCCGACGCGCGGCGCCGGTTCGTCGGTGCGCGCCCACACGGCCAGCCAGCGCAGCGCCGGAATCCCGGTGCTGTACAGCTTGTGGCCGGACAGCCGCCAGCCGTCGCCGTCGCGCCGGGCAACGGTTTCCGGCAGGCCGCCGCGCGACGGCGAACCGAGCGCGGGCTCGACCCGCAGCGCGTTGATCAGCGCACCGTGCGTGACCGCGCTGTCGAACACCGCGCGCCGCACCTGTGCGGGCCAGCGGTTGTCGGCCCGGCCGAGCGCGCGATGTTGCAGATAGGTCATCGTCAGCACCAGCGCGGTGGCCGGATCGGCCCGCGCGACGGCGGCGACGATCCGGCTCGCCTGCGCGAGTGTCGCACCGGCGCCGCCATGCTCGCGCGGCACGACCTGCGCGATCAGCCCCGCGCGATGCAGCCGCGCGAAGTTCTCGTGCGGAAAGCGGCCATCGACGTCGTTGCGCGCCGCATCGGCGGCAAGTTCCGGCGCGAGGCGCTCGAGCAGCGCGGCGACGCGTGCGTCGTCGGCATCGTCGGTGGGCAGGAGGCGCAGCGCGGGCGGATGCGGCGACGGCGAGGAAGCGGCAAGGCTGGCGGACATCGAAACGGATTCCCTGGGTAATACGGACAGGCGGCAAGCGCGACGGAGGTCGGCAACCGCGGCAATCGATCGCCACGCGGCGCGGTATCCCGTGAACCGGGCGATCCGCAACGCGTGCCCCCGGATTCGCCGGCGCCCGCGCGCCCGATCGTTCGTGAGCCCACAGCGTATGCGCAGCGCACACGCGCCCAAACCATGCAAATCTGATATTCAAATCGGGATTGATTATTTCCATTCCGCATGATCGCGGCGTTAACCTGCGCTCCATTCCTGCCCGGCCGCGCGCCGGGACATCCCCGCACCGGAGACCCAGATGAGCGTCGAATTCATCGGCATGATCCAGAGCCAGAAGCAGTCGGAAATCCACCCGCCGTCCGGCCCCGTGGTCGATCCCGGCTACGTGCGCGACTTTGCCCGCGCCCACGAGACGGCCGGCTTCGACCGGATCCTCGTGCCGCATCACTCGACCGGCCCGTCGGCGACGCTGACGATCGCGTTCGCGGCGGCCGCGACCGAGCGCATCCACTTCATGCTCGCGCATCGCCCGGGCTTCACCGCGCCGACGCTCGCCGCGCGGCAGATCGCGACACTCGACCAGTTCAGCCGCGGCCGGCTCGCCGTGCACTTCATCTCCGGCGGCTCGGACAGCGAGCAGCAGCGCGACGGCGATTTCCTCGACCATGACGCGCGTTATGCGCGCACCGACGAGTACCTCGGCATCCTGCGGCGGATCTGGACCGAAGCGCAGCCGTTCGATCACGACGGCACGCATTACCGGTTCAAACAGGGGTTCTCGGAAGTGAAGCCGTTCCAGCAGCCGCATGTGCCGATCTATTTCGGCGGCGCATCGGAAGCCGCGCTCGCCGTGGCCGGCAAGCACGCGGACGTCTACGCGCTGTGGGGCGAATCGCTCGACCAGGTGCGCGACCTGACGACCCGGGTGCGCGCCGAAGCCGCGAAGCACGGCCGGCAGGTGCGTTTCTCCGTGTCGTTCCGCCCGATCCTCGCCGCGACCGAGGACGAAGCGTGGGCGCGTGCGCATCGCATCCTCGACGAAACACGCCGGCTGCGCGAAGCGGCCGGCCTGGGCGCCGGCGGCCCGCAGCAAAGCGAAGGCGCGCGCCGCCTGCTGGCCGCGGCCGAACGCGGCTCGCGCGTCGACAAGCGGCTGTGGACCGAAATCGCCAGCCTCACCGGCGCGCGTTCGAATTCGACGGCGCTGGTCGGCACGCCCGAACAGGTCGCCGACGCGCTGCTCGACTACTACGACCTCGGCGTCACGACGTTCCTGATCCGCGGCTTCGATCCGCTGGAAGACGCGATCGACTACGGCCGCGAACTGATTCCGCGCGTGCGCGGCGCCGTCGCCGCACGCGACGCGGCGCGCCGCGCGGCCTGACGCAACCCGGGAGACCCTTACGATGTCCGCCGTTCCGTCCACACTCGAACGCACTGCGTCGGGCCTCGCGCTCGCCGCGTCGCCGCGCCAGCATTTCTGGTTCGATCCGCCCGCGCCGCGCATCGACGTCGCCGCCGAGCGCCGTCACCGTCAGGAGCGGCTCGCGGCCGCGTTCCGCCTGTTCGCTCGCTTCGGCTTCGCACAGGGGCTCGCCGGCCACATCACCGCACGCGACCCCGAACTGCCCGACCACTTCTGGGTGAATCCGCTCGGCGTGCATTTCTCGCAGATCAAGGTGTCCGACCTGCTGCTCGTCAACGCGCGCGGCGAAACCGCGATCGGTTCCCGGCCGCTGAACAAGGCCGCGTTCGCGATCCATGCGGCCATCCACGACGCGCATCCGCACATCGTCGCCGCCGCGCATACGCATTCGACGTACGGCAAGGCGTGGTCGACGCTCGGCCGCCCGCTCGATCCGCTCACGCAGGACGCGTGCGTGTTCTATGAAGACCACGCGCTGTTCGACGACTTCACGGGGATGGTCGTCGACACGAGCGAAGGCGCACGGATCGCCGATGCGCTTGCGAAACCGGACGGCACCACGCACAAGGGCGCGATCCTGAAGAACCACGGAATCCTGACCGCCGGCCCGACGGTCGAGGCTGCCGCATGGTGGTACATCGCGCTCGACAACGCCGCGCACACGCAGTTGCTGGCCGAGGCGGCCGGCACGCCGCAACCGATCGATCACGCCACCGCGCGCCACACGCACGGCCAGATCGGCGGCCCCGAGGGCGCGCTGCATGCGTTCGACAGCCTGTTCGCGCGCGTCGTCGCCGACGAACCCGACCTGCTCGACTGAGCGCCTTCCCGCACGACCGGAGACCAGACCACATGACCCGAACCGCCGCACCCGCGCCCGCCAATGCACACGACACGCGCGACACGCACGACGACAAACGCCGCAAGCTGCTGCGCGCGGCCGGCGCCGCCGCGCTCGCCGCGCCCGCGATCACGCTTGGCCGCAAGGCCTGGTCCGCGCCGCCGCTGAAGAAGCTCACGTTCGCGTGGAACCAGAACGCGTTCTGCCTGACGCCGATCGTCGTCGCGCAGGAGCGCGGCTTCTTCGAGAAGAACGGCCTGAAGGTCGAACTGATCAACTACAGCGGCTCGACCGACCAGTTGCTCGAATCGATCGCGACCGGCAAGGCCGATGCGGCGGTGGGGATGATCCATCGCTGGCTGAAGCCGCTCGAAGCCGGTTTCGACGTGAAGATCATCGGCAGCTCGCACGGCGGCTGCGTGCGGCTGCTCGGCTCGAAGGCGGCCGGCGTCACGACGCTGCAGGCGCTGAAGGGCAAGACGGTCGGCGTCAGCGACCTGGCCGCGCCCGGCAAGCATTTCTTCTCGATCCTGCTCGCGAAGAACGGGATCGATCCCGAGCGCGACATCACGTGGCGGCAGTATCCGGCCGACCTGCTCGGCGTCGCGGTCGACAAGGGCGAGATCCACGCGATCGCCGACGGCGACCCGAACCTCTATCTGCTCGAAAAGCGCAGCAACGGCGCGTACACGGAACTCGCCACGAACCTGTCAGGCGAATACGCACGCAAGGTGTGCTGCGTGATCGGCGCGCGCGGCGATCTCGTGCGCAATGACCGGCCGTCCGCCGCCGCACTCGCGCGCTCGATCGTGCAGGCCACCGAGTTCACGCACGACAACCCGAACGAAGCCGCGAAGGTGTTCGCGAAGTATTCGCCGAAGATCAGCCCCGAGGACCTGCGCAAGCTGTACGCGACGCTCACCTACACGCACCACCCGACCAACGTCGACCTGCAGCAGGAAATCGCGTTCTATGCGGACGATTTCCGCCGCATCAGCGTGCTGAAGAAGAGCACCGACCCGCAGCGCTTCGCGCAGCAGGTCTATGCGAACGTGCTCGGGTGACGCGATGTCGACGATCGAACACGCCTCCACCGCGCGCACCGCACCGTCACCGGCCGGCGGTGCGCCTGCTTCCGCTGCTTCCGCACGCGTGGCCTGCACGGCCTGCGAAGCGACGCTCGCGGCCGAAGCGCGCCGCGCGCGCACCTGGCCGACCGGCATCGCCGCCGCACTCGCCTGGGC
>NZ_QOBB01000288.1:0-7889 GCF_024704855.1 Burkholderia sp. HAN2018
TGCGCGCGGGGCGGTGTTCGCCCGCGCGGGCGCGCGTTTGCGCTTGCCCGCGCCGGCCGGCTGCTCCGCTTTCGCGGAGCGCGCGGCCTTCATCACCCCTGCGCGCGCCGCCACGCTCAGGCCGCCCGCGTTTCGAGCACTTCCACCGCCGGCAGCTTCTTCCCCTCGAGGAACTCGAGGAAGGCGCCGCCGCCCGTCGAGATGTAGCTGACCTGGTCGTGGATGCCGTACTTCGCGATGGCCGCGAGCGTGTCGCCGCCGCCCGCGATCGAGAACGCGGACGATTTGGCGATCGCTTCCGCGAGCGTCCTGGTGCCGTTGCCGAACTGGTCGAACTCGAACACGCCGACCGGGCCGTTCCACACGATCGTGCCGGCCTTCTCGAGCTGGCTCGCGAGCGCCTTCGCCGTATCGGGGCCGATGTCGAGGATCATGTCGTCCGCTTCGATGTCGGCGACCTGCTTCACCGTGGCCACGGCCGTCGGCGAGAATTCCTTGGCCGTCACGACGTCGGTCGGGATCGGCACCGACGCGCCGCGCTCGCGCGCTTCGTCGATGATCGCCTTCGCCTCGTTGACGAGGTCGGCTTCCGCGAGCGACTTGCCGATCGACAGGCCGGCCGCGAGCATGAACGTGTTCGCGATGCCGCCGCCGACGATCAGCTGGTCGACCTTGCCGGCCAGCGACTTCAGGATGGTGAGCTTAGTCGACACCTTCGAGCCGGCGACGATCGCCACCAGCGGGCGGGCCGGGTTGCCGAGCGCCTTGCCGAGCGCGTCGAGTTCGGCGGCCAGCAGCGGGCCCGCGCACGCGACCGGCGCGTACTTCGCGATCCCGTGCGTGGTCGCTTCCGCGCGGTGCGCGGTGCCGAACGCGTCGTTCACGTACACGTCGCAGAGCTTCGCCATCTTCTGCGCGAGCTCGTCCGAATTCTTCTTCTCGCCCTTGTTCACGCGGCAGTTCTCGAGCAGTACGACCTGCCCCGGCGCGACGTTCACGCCGTTCTCGACCCAGTTCGAGACGAGCGGCACGTCACGGCCGAGCAACTCGGCGAGGCGCTTCGCGACCGGCGCGAGCGAATCTTCCGGCTTGAATTCGCCTTCGGTCGGACGGCCCAGGTGCGACGTGACCATCACGGCCGCGCCGGCGTCGAGCGCGGCCTGGATGGCCGGCACGGACGCGCGCACGCGCGTGTCCTCGGTGATGTTGCCCTGGTCGTCCTGCGGGACGTTCAGGTCGGCGCGGATGAATACCCGCTTGCCGGCGAGCTGGCCGGCGGCGATCAGGTCGGTAAGACGCTTGACTTGGCTCATGTTGAACAGATTGAAGTAGTGGATGGGGAAAGGGGGTTCACGCTGGACGTGCGCGGGCTGCCGCGAAAGGGCGCCGGATGCGGCCGTGGCTGGCGGTTCGCATGACGCGCACGGGTAAAAAATCTCGAACGGGCATTCTAGCCGATCCACCTGGCAGACTGACCCGTGCGGCGGCGAATTCCGCCTATTTGGGATCGCGCGCGGGAACGGACACATTGCCGCACCGCAGCAATGCACCTGCGCGAGCGGCCGGTGCCCGGCGGGCCTGAACGGCGGCTCATCAGAAGATCAGGCGCAGCGCGGTGAACACGAGCATCCCAACGACGATCGTGCCGAGCATGCTGCGGCGCCACAAAAACCAGCCGAGGCCGGCGAGCGACGCGTAAAACGGATGGTTGGACAGCGCGAACGACAGCCCGGCCGGCGTTTCGAGCACGTCGGGCAGCACGACGGCGACGAGCGCTGCGGCCGGCGCGTAGCGTAGCGCCCGCTGCGCGCGTTCGGGCAGCACGGTGCGCTCGCCGCCGATCAGGAACAGCGCACGCGTGACCGCCGTGACGATCGTCATCCCGATGATGACGATCCAGATCTCCGTCGCGCTCATTCGATCTCCTTCTCGTGCACGGTTTCGGTGCGGATGCGCCGCCAGTCGGCCCGTTCAACGAAGAAGTCGGCCGTGCAGCCGGCCGCGAGCGCGGCGAGCACCGCGAGCGGCAGCGCGAGCCGGTACGGCAGGTCGAACGCGACCAGCGACACGATGCCCGCGACCGCGACGGCCGCGAGCGTCGAGCGGTTCGCGACCGCCGACACCATGATCGGGATCAGCGCGAGCGTGCCGGCCAGCTCCAGCCCCCAGCTCGCGGGAAAGAAGCTCGCGAGCAGGATGCCGGCGAGCGACGACACCTGCCACGACAGCCAGCTCGCGAGCGCCATCCCCCAGAAATACGCTTCCTTGCCGGGCACGTGACCGTAGGCGAAGCCCTGTTTCTGGAACAGCAGGTAGATCACGTCGCCGTTGAAATAGCCGATCGCCAGGCGCCGCCACAGCGGCAGGTAGGAGAAATGGGGCGCAAGCCCGGCGCTGAAGATCACGAAGCGCGTGTTGACCATCGCGGCCGTGAGCAGGATGGTCCAGATCGGCAGCTTCGCCGCGAGGAGCGGCAGCACCGCAAGCTGCGACGAGCCCGCGTAGACCAGCAGCGACATCGCGCTCGCCTGCGCGAGCGTCATGACCGACTTGCTCATCGCGATGCCGGTGACGAGCCCCCACGAGAGAATCGCCATCAGCGTCGGGGAATAGTCGCGCGCGCCCTGGATCAGCGCGAAGCGGTCGGTGGCGGACAATCGAGCGAGCATGGGAAGCGGGCCGCGGCGGGCGGTTCGTCGGGCCGCCGGCGCCTCCTGCCGGTACGACCCGTCGTTATTGGAATCGGTACCGGGCGATTATAGCGCCGGCCCCGAGCCGACCGACCGGATCGCCGGCAAATGACGCTAAAATAAGCGTCTTTCCGGCTCAACGCTGCATACAACCCGCTGTACAACTGCTTCCCAGGAGAATCCTATGTCAATGGCCGACCGCGACGGCAAGATCTGGATGGACGGCAAGCTGATCGACTGGCGCGACGCCAAGATCCACGTCCTGACCCATACGCTGCACTACGGCATGGGTGTCTTCGAGGGCGTGCGCGCGTACAAGTCGGCTGACGGCAGCACCGCGATCTTCCGTCTGTACGAGCACACGAAACGTCTGCTGAATTCGGCGAAGATCTTCCAGATGGACGTGCCGTTCGACCGGGAAACGCTCGAAGCCGCGCAGCTGGAAGTCGTGCGCGAGAACAAGCTCGAGTCGTGCTACCTGCGCCCGATCATCTGGGTCGGCTCGGAAAAGCTCGGCGTGGCCGCGAAGGGCAACACGATCCACGTCGCGATCGCCGCATGGCCGTGGGGCGCGTACCTCGGCGAGGAAGGCCTCGCGAAGGGCATCCGCGTGAAGACGTCGTCGTTCACGCGCCACCACGTGAACGTGTCGATGGTCCGCGCGAAGGCGTCGGGCTGGTACGTGAACTCGATCCTGGCGAACCAGGAAGCAACGGCCGACGGCTACGACGAGGCGCTGCTGCTCGACGTCGACGGCTACGTGTCGGAAGGCTCCGGCGAAAACTTCTTCCTGGTGAACAACGGCAAGCTGTACACGCCCGACCTGTCGTCGTGCCTCGACGGCATCACGCGCGACACGGTCATCACGCTCGCGAAGGACGCCGGCATCGAGGTGATCGAGAAGCGCATCACGCGCGACGAGGTCTACACGGCCGACGAGGCGTTCTTCACCGGCACGGCCGCCGAAGTCACGCCGATCCGCGAGCTCGACAACCGCACGATCGGCAGCGGCGCGCGCGGCCCGGTCACGGAAAAGCTCCAGTCGGCGTTTTTCGATATCGTGTCGGGCAAGAACGCGAAGTACGCGCACTGGCTGACGAAGGTCTGAGCGCGCCGCGCCACCGACCGCCCCACAAAAGAGTGATAAGAGAAAGTCTCATGAGTGAAATCAAGGAAATGCCGCTGGTCGAGCTGACGGCCAAGGATCTTCCCGCGTACTGCCCGAACCCGGCCATGGCGCGCTGGAGCGCGCACCCGCGCGTCTTCATCGACGTCTCGCACGGCGAAGCACGCTGCCCGTACTGCGGCACGCGCTACAAGCTGCGCGACGGCGAGGTCGTCAAGGGCCACTGAGCCCCGGCGGCCGGGCCTGCAGGCTTGCAGGCCCGCCGACCCAAGGCGGCGCAGCCGGGCTTCCGGCGCGCCGCCGTTCTCCATTCTGGCAACCCGAACGCGGCGCCTGCGCGCCGCGCTTCATCAAGACATCGGAAGTCGACCTGATGCGTCGAGCGCTGGTTATCGCACCGAACTGGATCGGTGACGCATTGATGGCGCAGCCGCTTTTTGCGCTGCTGAAGAAGCTCCATCCCCGCATCGCGATCGATGCCGTCGCACCCTCGTGGGTCGCGCCCGTGCTCGAGCGGATGCCCGAGATCCACGATGTCTACGCGACCGATCTCGCGCACGGCAAGCTGCAGCTGCTGCGCCGCTGGCAACTCGCGAGCGACCTGCGCGACGTCGGCTACGACGCGGCGTACGTGCTGCCGAATTCGCTGAAATCCGCGGTGATCCCGTGGCTCGCGAACATCCCGCTGCGGATCGGCTACACGGGCGAGCACCGCTACGGGCTGCTGAACGTGCGGCACGCGAACCCGACCAAGTCGGGCGAGCGGCCGCCGATGACGACCCACTACGCGGCGCTCGCGTACGCGCCGGGCGCGAAGCTGCCCGAGTCGATGAAGACGCTGCCCGCGCCGCGCCTCGACGCGGACCTGAACGAGACGGCGCGCGTGTCCGCGCGCTTCAACCTCGACACCCGCAAGCCGCTCGTCGTGTTCTGCCCCGGCGCAGAATACGGCCCGGCCAAGCGCTGGCCGCCCGAGCACTTCGCGTCGCTCGCCACCATCGTCCACCAGTCGTTCCCGTACACGCAGATCGTCGCGCTCGGCTCGCAGAAGGACGCCGCGGCCGCGCAGGCGATCGCCGACCACGCGCCGAACGTGCGCAACCTGTGCGGGCAGACGTCGCTGTCGGAGGCATGCGCGCTGATCGCGCGCGCGAACGCGGTGGTCACCAACGATTCGGGGCTGATGCACGTCGCCGCCGCGCTGCGCCGGCCGCTCGTCGCGCTGTACGGCTCGACGGATCCGCGCCACACCCCTCCGCTGTCGGACCTGGCGAAGGTACAATGGCTCCATCTCGAATGCAGTCCCTGCTTCGAACGTGAGTGCCCGCTCGGCCACCTGAAGTGCCTGCGCGAACTCGGTCCCGAGCAGGTATTCGGCGATTTGCGCGGCATGCTCGTCGGGCAACGCTGACCCTGGCCGGCAGCGTCGCACGACGCGCCGGGCAATCCGATTCACCGGTGTACGGCGGCTCCATCCGGGCCGCCGTGCTGAATACGGCGCGCGACGCGCGCGAGAGATAACCCCGATGCCACGTTTTGCCCGCCTCTTCGAAGCCGCCGCCGATACGCTGAACGCCTACTACCAGGCCGTCGCCGATGCCAATCTCGACGCGCTGCTGGGTTTGTGGATCGACGAGGATTTCGCCAGCTGCGTATGGGCGGACGGCGAGCATCTGCACGGCCTCGACCAGATCCGCAGCGGGCTCGCCAACCGGCTCGCCACGCGCCCCGTGACGATCGAGCCGCTCGACATCCGTGTGTACGACAGCCTCGGCACGGTCGTCTATACGATCGCCGAAGCGCATCAGCAGGCCGACCTGACGGCCGAACCCGACATGGTTTTCGCCACGTACGTGATGATTCACGAGCGCGGCGAGTGGCGCATCGCGCATATTCACGCGAGCCCGATTCCCGAACAGGCGGCCGGACAATTCGCCGCGAAGATCCGTCACGGGCAGGGTCCGCTGCACTGACGAAGAACGAAGCAACGCATTAGCGGGGCGATCATGAGTACGGCTTCTCCGCCCACCTCGCCGCTGACCGGGGCCCCGGCCCCCAACGACGATTCATCGCGCTATCGCGCACCGCGCTGGCTGCCGAACAGCCATGCCCAGACCATCGTGCCCGCGCTGTTCGCACGGCGCCCGGCCGTCGCTTACCGACGAGAGCGATGGGAAACCCCCGACCACGATTTCATCGATCTCGACTGGGTCGCGCATCTCGACAGCGCGGCGCCGCCGCCCGATGCGCCGCTGTTCGTGCTGTTCCACGGCCTCGAAGGCAGCTCGGGCTCGCACTACGCGCTCGCGATGATGGCCGCCGCGCGCGCAAAGGGCTGGCACGCGGTCGTCCCGCACTTTCGCAGTTGCAGCGGCGAGATCAACCGCCAGCCACGCTTCTACCATCTCGCCGACAGCGCCGAAGTCGACTGGATCCTGCGCCGGCTCGCCACGCAGCATCGCGGGCCGCTGGTTGCGGCCGGCGTGTCGCTCGGCGGCAACGTGCTGCTGCGCTGGCTCGGCGAGCATCGCAGCGACACGTCGATCCTGCGGGCGGCCGCCGCGATCTCGACGCCGATCGACGTGCACGCGGGCGGGCGCGCGCTGTCGCAAGGCTTCGCGATGGTCTACACGCGCAGCTTCCTGAAGACGCTCAAGCGCAAGGCGCTCGCGAAGCTCGACCAGTATCCGGGGTTGTTCGACCGTGAAGCGATGCTGCAGGCCGTGACGATGCGCGACTTCGACGAGGTCGTGACCGCCCCGCTGCACGGTTTCGCGGACGCGGACGACTACTGGACGAAGGCGACGACCCGGCCGCTGCTGCCGGCGATCGACGTGCCGACGCTGATCCTCAACGCCCGCAACGACCCGTTCCTGCCCGAGTCCGCGCTGCCGGGCCCGGCCGACGTATCGCCGGCCGTCGAGCTCGACCAGCCCGCGGACGGCGGACACGCGGGGTTCATGACCGGGCCGTTCCCCGGCCGTCTCGACTGGCTGTCGGCGCGGGTGTTCGGCTATTGCTCCAAATTCGTCGACCATGGATGACATCGTCAGGCAGGCCCTCGCCAAATGGCCGAACGTGCCGCACTGCACCGGCTGGCTGCTGCTCGACCGGCGCGGCGAATGGCGGCTGCGCGACGACGCGGCCCAGGCGGCCGGCGAGCTCGGCTCGCCGATCCGGCATGCGGCGCTGAACGCGTTCATCGGCCGCAACTACGAATGCGACGCGCAGGGCCAGTGGTTCTTCCAGAACGGACCGCAGCGCGTGTACGTCGAGCTTGCCTATACGCCGTGGGTCGTCCGCCTGGCCGAACGCGACGGGCAACTCGCGCTCACCGACCAGACCGGTACGCCGTTCGAACCGGACGAAGCATGGCTCGACGACGCGGGCGGCGTGCTGTTTCGCTCGGCCGGCACGGCGCCGCGCATCGCGGCGCTGCACGATCACGATCTCGGGCTGTTCGCCGATCACGCGGATTTCGACGCCGCACCGCCGGTACTGCGCTGGCGCGACGGCCGCACGCTGCCGCTCGGCAGCATCGTCTGCGCGGACGTGCCTGCACGGTTCGGCTACGTCGCCAGCCCGGCACGACAGGCCCGCGACGCGGCCGGCGGCGACGCCTGACCCGCAGCGGCTTCGCGCGCCCGGCGCGCGCCGGACGCTACCCGCGGCCGTTCTTCTCGTCGTCGCGCTCTTCCTTGTAGCGCGCCTCGAATTCCAGCAGCCGTGCACCGATCATCGACTGCTCGTAGAACGAGACGTCCTTCGCGTCGCGCGCTTCCTTCAACTGACGAATCGCCGACGGCCACGCACCGTCGAGCGCAAGCTTCTCCGCGAGCGCGCGGCGCCGCGCCAGCACGTCGCCCTTGCCGTCGCTCGCCTTCGCGAGATAGTCCCACCAGTCCGGCTGCTCGGGGTCGGCCTTCGCCTGCGCGCGCGCCTGCGCCTGCGCGTCGGCGAAACGGCGCGCCGCGATCAGTGCCTGAAGATGCTCGACGATCGCCGCGTGCGACGCCGGCCAGCGCCGCTGCGCGAGCGCCGCGAGCCGCACCGCTTCGTCGGCGCGCCCTGCA
>NZ_QOBB01000289.1:0-7751 GCF_024704855.1 Burkholderia sp. HAN2018
CGTGCGGGTCGGACACGCCGCCCGGCGCCTGCCCCGGGACACCCGCCGCTTGTGCGCCGGCCGGCCGGTGCGCGGCGATCAGCGACGCGAGCGACACGTCGAAGCGATCGCTCGACAGCACCGCGAGCAGCGCCGCGCCATCGACATGGCTGCGGCGTCGCTGCAACTGGTAGGTCAGCTCCGTGCGGTCGATCACCAGCACGTCGAACAACTGCGCGAGCGTCAGCTGCTCCGGGTTCGCGAGCAGGATGTAGCGCGGCGTGGTCTCGCCGCCGCCGTCCAGCCGCGCGATCCATTCCCGCTCCTCCATCGTCGTCAGCAGGCGCTGCGCGGTTTCCATGTCGCAGCGCAGCATGGTCGCGAGCCGCATCGCCGTGTAGCCCCGCTTGCCGGCCGTGCGCGCTTCGGCCAGCCGCGCGAGCATTTCCAGTGCGTCGAGCAGGTCGCTGCCCGGATAGTGGATGCGGTGGAACTGGCCGACGCGGATCGCCGGCAGCGCGGAGGCCACCATCGCGCCGAGCAGCGCGATGAACCAGCTCAGGTACACCCATAACAGGAACACGGGCAACGCCGCGAACGCACCGTATACGGCCGTATAGGTCGGAATGCGCCGCACGTAGTAGCCGAAACCGCGTTTCGCCAGCTCGAACGCAATTGCCGCGAACAGCCCGCCGATCACCGCATCGCGCCACGCGACCGTGCAGTTCGGCAGGTACACGTACAGCAGCGTGAACGCGAGCACCGCCAGCGGCAGCGACACGAGCGCCAGCAGCCACTCGACGATCGACGTGGACGGCCCCGCGCCGGTAAACGCGAGCGACTGCGTGAACAGGTACGACGAGATCGACAGGCTCACGCCGAACAACAGCGGGCCCAGCGTGATCAGCGCCCAGTACGCGAGCACGCGCTGCGCGAACGGTCGCGGCTTGCGTACCCGCCAGATCAGGTTGAACGCCGACTCGATCGTCATCATCGTCATCACCGACGTGACGACGAGCACGATCAGGCCGGCCGTCGTCAGCCCCTTGGCCTTCGACGCGAACTGGTTCAGGTACTTGAATATCTGGACGTTGAACTGCGCAGGCATCAGGTGATCCGCGAGGAATCCCTGCAGCGAGATCTGGAACGACGCGAACATCGGGAACGCGGTGAACAGCGCGAACGCGACCGTCACGAGCGGCACGAGGGCCAGCATCGTCGTGAACGTCAGGCTGCCCGCCACTTGCGGGATGCGATCCTCGGCGCTGCGCCGGGCCGCGAACTGCGCCAGGCGCTTGAGGGTGTCGAGATCGACGCTCAACTTCGGCAAACGGCTTCTCCTTCTTGATACCGCGCGCCCGACGGCGCGCCGCCGCCGCGCTGCGCGACGGCTTCAGCCCCTATAATAGCCGCTCGATTCCAGCAGGGGCCGACTGCACCGGGCACGCGCGCGGCCGCACGCGGTTCCGTCGCCCATGAAAGACATCCTCGTTCTCTATTACAGCCGTCACGGCGCCACGCGCGATCTCGCACTAGCGATCGCGAACGGCATCGACAGCGTGCCGGGCATGCAGGCCCGCATCCGCACCGTGCCGCCCGTGTCGACCGTCTGCGAAGCCACCGCCCCCGACATCCCCGCCGACGGCCCGCCGTACGCGGAACTGCGCGATCTCGAGGAATGCGCGGGCCTCGCGCTCGGCTCGCCGACCCGCTTCGGCAACATGGCCGCGTCGCTCAAGTATTTCCTCGACGGCACCACGCCGCAATGGTTGTCGGGTGCGCTGACCGGCAAGCCGGCAAGCGTGTTCACGTCGACGGGCAGCCTGCACGGCGGCCAGGAATCGACGCTGCTGTCGATGATGCTGCCGCTGCTTCATCACGGCATGATGATCGTCGGGATCCCGTACACGGAATCCGCACTCAGCACGACGCGTACCGGCGGCACGCCGTACGGCGCCTCTCACGTCGCGCAGCACGACCGCTCGGCCGCCGGCGGGCTGTCGGCGGACGAAAAGACGCTCGCGGCCGCGCTCGGCGTGCGGCTCGCTCGTGCGGCGGCCGCCCTCTCCAGCGCCCAGGCCGCCGAAGCCGCATGAACGCCCCCGCCCGTCCCGCCGTCACTGCCCGGCCGCGCTACGCGCTGATTGCCGCCGCATGCCTCGTCGCGCTGATCGCGCTGTCGCTCGCGTGGGAGCTGCGGCTCGCGCCGCTGCGCCCGGGCGGCTCCGCGCTGATGCTCAAGGCCATACCGCTCGCGCTCGCGCTGCCCGGCGTCTGGCGGCGTAACATCTATACGATGCAGTGGGCGAGCATGCTGATCCTCGTCTATTTCGCCGAGGGCGTCGTGCGCGGCATGTCCGATCGCGGGCTGTCCGCGACGCTCGGCTGGTGCGAAACCGCGCTCGCCGTCGGTTTCTTCGTGACGGCGCTGGCATACGTCGCGCCGTTCAAGCGCGCGGCGAAAAAGTCGCGCGCCGCGTCCTGACCCTTACGCGACAAGGTGATGATGTCCTCCGAAGCTTTCGTTTCCGCGTGCCGCGATGCGATCGGCGCCGATCATGTGCTGACCGACCCGCACGATACCGAACCGTTCCTGACCGACTGGCGCCGCCGCTACAAGGGTGCCGCGTGCGCGGTACTGAAACCCGCGAACACGGCCGAGGTCGCCGCCCTCGTCAAGCTGGCCAACGCACACGGCATCGCGCTCGTGCCGCAAGGCGGCAACACCGGCCTTGCCGGCGGCGCCACGCCCGACGCGAGCGGCAGCCAGGCCGTGCTGAGCGTCGCGCGCCTGAACCGCGTGCGCGCGCTCGATCCGCACAACAACACGATCACCGTCGAAGCCGGCGTGATTCTCGCCGACGTGCAGGCACGTGCCCGCGAAGGCGGCCGGCTGTTCGCGCTGAGCCTCGCGGCGGAAGGCAGCTGCACGATCGGCGGCAACCTGTCGACTAATGCGGGCGGCACCGCGGTGCTGCGCTACGGGAACGCGCGCGAGCTGTGCCTCGGGCTCGAGGTGGTGACGCCGCAAGGCGAGATCTGGGACGGCCTGCGCGGACTGCGCAAGGACAACACGGGCTACGACCTGCGCGACCTGTTCATCGGCGCGGAGGGCACGCTCGGGATCATCACGGCGGCCGTGATGAAGCTGCATCCGCTGCCGGCCGCGCAGGTCACCGCACTCGCCGCGCTCGAATCGCCGCACGCGGCGCTCGATTTCCTCGCGCTCGCGCAGCGCGCGGCCGGGCCGCTCCTGACCGGCTTCGAGCTGATGTCGGATTTCTGCATGCAGCTGGTCGGCAAGCACTACCCGCAACTGCGCTACCCGTTCGCGCAGACGCACGCGCAAACGGTGCTGCTCGAACTGTCCGACAACGAAAGCGAAGCGCATGCGCGCGCGCTGTTCGAGAAACTGATGGAAGAAGCGTTCGAGGCCGGGCTCGTGGTCGACGCGGTGGTCGCGGAGAATCTCGCGCAATCGCGCGCGTTCTGGGATCTGCGCGAGCACATCCCGCTCGCACAGGCCGACGAGGGGCTCAACATCAAGCACGACATCGCGGTGCCGATTTCGTCGATCGCGCGCTTCATCGACGAAACCGACGCGGCGATCCAGCAGGCCGCGCCGGGCGCGCGGATGGTCACGTTCGGCCACCTCGGCGACGGCAACCTCCACTACAACGTGCAGATGCCCGAAGGCGGCGATCCGAAGGCGTTCCTCGCCGCGTTCCAGGCGCCGATCAACCGGATCGTCTACGACAACGTGCACCGCCACCACGGCACGATCAGCGCGGAGCACGGGATCGGCCAGCTGAAGATCGACGATGCGCAGCGCTACAAGTCCCCGGTCGAAACGACGCTGATGCGCACGCTGAAGACCGCGCTCGACCCGCGCGGCCTGATGAATCCCGGCAAGGTCCTGCGCTGAAGCCGCCCACTCCGGAGCCCCGCCCGTGAAAATCCGCGTCCTGTCCGATCTGCACCTCGAAAGCAACCAGCCCGACGCGATCGCGCACGCCGACGCGGATCTCGTCGTGCTGGCCGGCGACATCCACAATCATGCGGAAGGCCTGCGCTGGGCGGCCGAAACGTTCGATCCCGCGGTACCGGTGATCTACGTGCCAGGCAACCACGAGTACTACGACGGGGAATTCGGCGCGCTGGAGACGGCGATGCGCGATGCGGCGCAGGCGCTCGACAACGTGCATTACCTGAACAACGACGTCTACGTCGATCCCGGGCAGCGGTTCCGCGTGCTCGGCACGACGCTCTGGGCCGATTTTTCGCTGTTCGGTACCGACGAAGCCAGCCTCGCGGGTGCAATCGACGCCGGGCTGCGCGTGATGCTCGATTTCAAGGGCTTGATCCAGGTGACCTGGCCGCATGACGCGGCGCTGCATGCGGCGCCGGGCACGCCGGAACGGGATTTCTCGCCGGCCGACGCGATCGCGCTGCATCGACGCAGCCGCGCATGGCTGGAGACGCAACTCGCGACGCCGTTCGCGGGCCGGACGATCGTCGTTACCCACCATGCGCCGCACCGGCGCTCGCTGGCGCAGCGCTATGCGGACGATCTTGCATCGGCGGGATTCGTCACGGACATGGCGGAACTCGTGCAGCCGCCGGTGGATCTGTGGCTCCACGGCCACACGCATACGTCATTCGACTATGTGGCGGACGGTGGCACGCGCGTGGTATGCAATCCGCGCGGCTACATCCACCGGCGCACCGGCGAACGGGAAAACACTGCGTTCACGTGGGACAAGGTCGTCGAGCTCGGCTGAACGCCGGCCCGCCCGGCCGCATTGCGCGGCCTTTTTGCGCGACCTTTTCGACCCGGAGCGTGACCGCGGATCAGCGCCCCGGGCGGCGCGGCTCGCGCACCCGTACCGGCACCGGCTTCATCTGCGCCTTCGCCTTCATCGCGCGCAGCAGGTCGCGGGTCGCCGCGGCGGCCGCGGCCGCGCCCAGCAGGACTCCAAGGCCGATCATCAGGTGCGTATCCATCGCTACTCCGGGGTTGCGTATCTCGTTAATTTCCACAGTATCAAACTGTCCGGCACGCGTTCGTAAAAAAATGTTGCGTGAAGGACAAATCTCGTCAGATTGCGGCCAACCGCGCGGTCATGTCGCACGCGTGTACTGTTCGAGCGCGGCTTCGTCGGCTGCCAGCGTGGCCGGCAGCTCGTCGCGCAGGAAATCGACCCAGGTACGGATTTTCGCGTCGAGGTACTGACGCGACGGATACAGCGCGTAGATGTTCATCACGTGCGACCGGTATTCGGGCATCACGCGCACGATGTGCCCGCTGCGCAACCAGCCGATCGCCGAATAGAGCGGCAGGCCGCCGATCCCCATCCCTTCGCGCACGGCCACGGCGAGCGCCTCGGCGACGTTCACGCGAAACGGCGGCGCCGTGATCGGGACGACTTCGTCGCCGTTCGGCCCCGCGAGCGCCCATTCGTCGAACTGAAAGCCCGGCGCGACCATCCCGAGGCATACGTGCTGCGCGAGATCCGCGGGCCGCTGCGGCACGCCGTTCGCCTCGACGTAGCCGCGCGACGCGCACACCACGCTGTAGCTCTCGCCGAGCCGCTGCGACACGAGCCCCGAATCCGGCAGGTCGCGGCCGACGACGATCGCGACGTCGTAGCCCTCGTCGAGCAGGTCGGGCATCCGCTGCGCGAGCGTCAGCTCGACGTGCACATCCGGGTAACGCTCGCGGTAGCGCGCGATGGCCGGCACCAGGTAGTGCTGGCCGAGGCTCGTGAAGCAATGCACCTTCAGCTTGCCCGACGGGCGCGCATGCGCGTCGCCCGCCTCGGCTTCGGCCTGGTCGACATACGCGAGGATCTGCTCGCAGCGCTGCAGGTAGCGCTCGCCTGCTTCGGTCAGTGCGATCCGGCGCGTCGTGCGGTTCAGAAGGCGCGTGCGCAGGTGCGCCTCGAGATCCGAGACCGCGCGCGACGCGTAGGCAGTGGTCGAATTCATCTGCTGGGCGGCCGCGGTAAAGCTTCCCGCGTCGACCACGCGGACGAATACCCGCATGTTTTGTAACGTATCCATCCCATTACCCGTTTGAATCCGGACGGATTGTTGCACAGAGGCAAACAAGTATTGTCTCAGGATTCGTAAAAATGACTTGCACCCTTGTCCATATATTCAGGAATCGCTGAAAAATATAATCGCATCCGACTCATCTATATCCGAAAGGGAGAAAATCGTGCAGTCTCCGGCGACAAAAGGGACGCTCGCACTGGCGGTTCTTGCAGTCTCATTAATAATGGCCGGGTGCGCGAGCATGGGCGACAACAAGCCGCAGTCGGCGCGCATCGAAGCGAACGCGCTCGATGCCGGCGCGGCCATCCGCGCGGCCGACCGCGACGCGGGCTGGCCCGCGGCCGACTGGTGGCGCGCCTACCGCGATCCGCAACTCGACACATGGATTGCCGCCGCGCAGGCCGGCAACCCGACGCTCGCGGCCGCCGAGGCCCGCGTGCGCGAAGCGCAGGCGATGGCGCGCGTGGCCCGCTCGGCCGAATTGCCACAGATCAACGGCAACCTCTCGCTGATGCGCCAGCACTGGCCGGACAACGTCTATTACGGCCCCGGCCCGCTCGCGAACACCGACACCTGGAACAACACCGGCACGCTCGGCCTGTCCTACCACCTCGACCTGTGGGGCAAGGACAAGAACGCGACCGAGCGCGCGCTCGATACCGCACACGCAACCGCCGCCGACGCACGCGCGGCGAAGCTCGAACTCGAGGTCAACGTCGTGCGCGCGTACGTCGGCATGTCGATGAACTACGCGCTGCTCGACCTCGCGCACGAAACGTTCGAACGCCAGCGCTCGCTCGCCGATCTCGCGCGCAAGCGGCTGCAGGCTGGCCTCGGCACGCAGCTCGAGGTGAGCCAGGCGGAATCGACGCTGCCCGACTATGAGCGCCAGATCGACAGCTACGAGGAAGCGATCCAGCTCGCGCGGCACCAGCTCGCCGCGCTGGCCGGCAAGGGCCCGGGCGCCGGCGATGCGATCAAGCGGCCTCGGCTGTCGCTCGACGCACCGGCCGGCTTGCCGTCGGCGATGCCGGCCGACCTGCTCGGCCGCCGCCCCGACGTCGTCGCGGCACGCTGGACGGTCGACGCGCAGGCGCGCGGCATCGACGTCGCGAAGGCTTCGTTCTATCCGAACATCGACCTGCTCGCGACGGTCGGCGGCTTCGGCGTGACCGCGCCGTTCACCGACTTCCTGCGCGCGATGAACGGCGGCTGGACGGCCGGCCCCGCGCTGTCGCTGCCGATCTTCGAAGGCGGCCGGCTGCGCGCGCAGCTCGGCGCGGCGAATGCCGGCTACGACCAGGCGGTCGAGCAATACAACCAGACGATCGTCGGCGCGCTCAAGGACATCGCCGACCAGGTCGTGCGGATCCGTTCGCTCGATACGCAGAAGAAGGACGCCGCGCGCTCGGTGGCCGCCAACGACCGCAGCTACCAGCTGTCGCGCGAAGGTTTCCGCCGCGGGCTGACCGACTACGTCAACGTGCTGGTCGCGCAGCAGCAATTGTTGCGCGCGCAGGAAACGGCCGCCCGCATCGATGCGGAACGCCTCGCCGCGCACGCTCAGTTGATGGCCGCGCTGGGCGGCGGCGTCGAGACGGGCACGGACGTGCCGGGCAGCCATCCGCCGGGCAGCCAATCGTCGCATGGCGAATCCGCCGCGGGCGCAGCCGCGCCGGCCGCCGCGTCGGGTGCGAAACCCGTGGCCGCCGCCG
>NZ_QOBB01000290.1:0-7615 GCF_024704855.1 Burkholderia sp. HAN2018
GCACCGCGCCGGGCACGCACGACGGCGACGCGGGCAGTCCGTCGACCGACCTGTCTCGCATGGACGGCGCCGTGCGCGCGGCGTTGCCCGAGCGCGTCGCGCCGCAACTCGCGACGCTGGTCGATGCGCCGCCTGCGCACGGCGACTGGCGCTACGAAGTGAAATTCGACGGTTACCGGATCCTCGCGCGGATCGCCGGTCGCGGCGCACAGCGGCGCGTCACGCTGATGACGCGCGAAGGCCGCGACTGGACCGCGAAGCTGCGTGCGCAGCGCGATGCGCTCGCCGCGCTCGAGGTCGACAACGCATGGCTCGACGGCGAGGCCGTCGTGCTCGGCGAGAACGGCCTGCCCGATTTCCAGGCGCTGCAGAACGCGCTCGGCGCGGGCCGCTCGGACGCGGTGACGCTGTTCGTGTTCGACCTGCCGTTTCTCGACGGATACGACCTGCGCGACGTGCCGCTCGCCGCGCGTCGCGCGCTGCTCGAGCCGCTGCTCGCCGGCAGCGACCCGGCCCGGCTGCGTTTTTCACCGGACCTCGGCGGCGACGTCGTGCCGCTGATCGCGCACGCGTGCGACACGGGGCTCGAAGGGTTGATCGGCAAGCGCGCGGAGTCGCGTTATCGCGGCGGCCGCTCGCCCGCCTGGATCAAGCTGAAATGCCGGCGGCGGCAGGAGTTCGTGATCGGCGGCTACACCGAGCCGGCGGGCAGCCGGCTCGGCTTCGGCGCGCTGCTGCTCGGCGTCCATGCGCCGGACGCGGGCGGCAAGCGGTCACGCGGCATGCCGCCGTTGCGCTATGTCGGCCGCGTCGGCACCGGGTTCGACACGCGCCTGCTCGACCGGCTCGCGGCCATGCTGCGCAAGCATGAGCGCGACACGACGCCGTTCGACCCGCCGCCGCGCGAACGGTCGCGCACGCGCGTGCACTGGGTCGAGCCGACGCTCGTCGCCGAATGCGAATTCGCGGAATGGACGGGCGACGGGATCGTGCGGCAGGCGTCGTTCATCGCGCTGCGCGAAGACAAGCCGGCGCGGCAGATCGTCCGCGAGGTGCCGCGCCATACCGAATCGGAGACGACGATGGACGAACCCCAGGCAGCGCATGACAACCACCCGCATGCACCGCATGCCGATACCGGGCACAACCGCCGGCCGCGCGCGCGAACGCATGCGTCCGCCGGCCACGCGCCCGACGAACCCGGCGTCGATCACGTCGGCCGCGTGCGCATCACGCATCCCGATCGCGTGCTCGACCCGCGCAGCGGCACGCGCAAGATCGACCTCGCGCATTACTGGTTATGGGTCGCGCCGTGGTTGCTGCCCGACCTGAAAGGCCGGCCCGTGTCGCTCGTGCGCGCGCCGGGCGACATCGCCGGCGAACTGTTCTTCCAGAAGCATGCGGAACGCCGGGAAATCCCGTTCGTCAGGCAGCACGAGGGACTCGATCCCGGCCACGGCCCGCTGCTGTCGATCGACAGCGTCGACGCGCTGCTCGGCGCCGCGCAGATGGGCACGATCGAGCTGCACACGTGGAACGCGCACGCGTCGAACATCGAGCGGCCCGACCGGATCGTGTTCGACCTCGATCCCGATCCGGCGCTGCCGTGGCGCGCGATGATCGACGCCGCGCAGATCGTGCGCGGGCTGCTCGACGAACTGGGGCTCGTGTCGTTCTGCAAGACGAGCGGCGGCAAGGGGCTGCATGTCGTCGTGCCGCTCACGCGGCATGCGGGCTGGGACGACGTGAAGGACTTCTCCCGCGCGGTCGCGCAGCACGTCGCCGCTACGCTGCCCGAGCGCTTCACCGCGACGATGGGGCCGCGCCACCGGCGCGGCAGGATCTTCGTCGACTACCTGCGCAACGGCCGCGGCGCGAGCACGATCGCCGCGTACTCGGTGCGTGCGCGGCCCGGCATGGGCGTGTCGGTGCCGCTCGAATGGGACGAGGTGCCCGCTACGACGGGCGGCGCGCAATGGACGATCGACACGCTGCGCGAACGGCTCGACGCGCTGAAACGCGACCCGTGGGAAGGCTATGCGCAAACGCGCCAGCGCATCACGGCGTCGATGCGTGCTCGGCTCGGGGCGCAAACGTGAACCCGTCAGCGCCGATGCTGCAGCCGGTGATACCAGTTCATCAGCGGCGTCGCGGAGATCCCGTGCGCGATCACCGACGCCGATACGACGACCAGCACCGGTGCCGCCAGCGAGCGCACCGCGCCGGACGGCGCGTGCTCGATCGCGAACAGCAGGTAGTAGAACGAGCCGATCCCGCGAATGCCGAACCAGGCCATCAGCCGACGCTGCGCCTGCGTCGCACGCGAACCGGCGAGCGTGACCAGCACCGCGAGCGGCCGTACGACGACGAACAGCACGGCGGCCAGCGCGGCCGCCCCCCACGTGAGCAGCGGGCCCGGCAGCATCGCGAGCACGCTGCCGACCATCGTCATCACGACGGCTTCCGCGATCCGTTCGAGTTCGATCGTGAAGCCGAGCACCGATTCGGCCATGAACGCGTGCGCCTTCTCCGGATGCTTCTCGGTGGCGACGACGTCTTCCGAATCGATCTGGCCGATCACTTCACGCGGCCTGCGGTCGCCGCTCGCACGGTGCTCGACGCGGCGCATCGCGACACCGGCCGCGAACGTCGCGACGAAGCCGAACGTGTGCGCGAGCTGCGCGGCGCCGAACGACAGCACGATCAGCGCGAGCGCGAAGAAGCCTTCGAGGCCGAGCGCCTGCGCGTGCCGCGTGCGCAGCCAGCCGATCAGTTTCGTCGTCGCCCAGCCGAGGGCGCCGCCGATCGCGGCCGCGCCCGCGATGCCCCACAGCGCGACGAGCGCGAACGCGCCGGACAGCGGCGCGAGCCCGTAGGTCGCGTCGCGCGTGCCGCACAGTGCGAGCCCCGCGAGCGCGAACGGCAAGGCGATGCCGTCGTTCAACCCGCCTTCGCCGGACAGCGCGAAGCGCACGAGATCGCGATCGCCCGGGTCGTGCACCTGCACGTCGTGCGCGAGCACGGGGTCGGTCGGCGCGAGGATCGCCGCGAGCAGCAGCGCCGGGCCCCAGCCGAGCCCGAGCGCGAGTACCGCGCACGCGGCGAGCAGCGGCACGGTGACGATCATCGCGAGCAAGCCGAGGCGGCACGGCACGAGCCACAGCCGGTCGGTCAGCGGCACGCGCAGCCGCAGCCCGATCGCGAACAGCGACACGAGCAGCGCGATTTCGACGATTTCACGCAGCAACGGCGCGTCGCGTTCGAGGTCGAGCTGCAGCAGGCCGGCGCCGGCCGGGCCGAGCGCGACGCCGAGCACGAGATAGATCATCGCGGTGCTGCACGGCAGGTGGCGCAGCGCCGACGTCGCGACGCCCATGCCGAGCAGCACCGCGCCGATGATCAGGTACCAGAGCGTCTCGTGCATGCGCGGGTTCGCGGCAGGCGGGGAAGGCGGACGCGCAACCCGTCAGGGCTTGCGGCCGAATGCCTCGCGCAGTTTGCGTTTCGCGCGTTCGAGCGTCGTGCGGCGCGTTTTCGGCAGGTTGCGGCCCGCGCGGTTCACGTAGAAGTTCAGCATCGACATCGCCGACTGGAACGGCGACGCCTTGCGGCGGCGGCTGTGTTCGGCCGAACGCTTCAGCGACGCGGCGATCGCCTCCGGATCGTCGGACTTGAAGATGTCGGGTTCGATGTCGAGCGCATCGCTGCGTTGCGTGACTTCGCCCGACCAGCGCTTGCGGTGTGCCGGATCGGCGCTGCGGGCGCGGCCGGGACGGCGCGTGAGGCGCCTGCCGTGTGCGTGGGAAGCAGAAGCGGAAGGCATGTGACGGGGCTCCGTGTGGGGTCGAGGGATGGTCGTACGGAGACGGGCGACGCAATCCGCGTGCCGCGCCGCGGGCGGGGGCGGACGTCGGCATGGGCATTGCTGGAACGGCGTTGCCGGACGGCACGAGCAGGCATTTCCATTACCGCGTCATCACCACGGAGCACACGCCATGAAGCCGGCAACCGATCCGAAGCCGGTCGCGCGGCGCGATGACGGCGCGGTTTCCCGGGACGGGCGCGCGGCCACCACGCAGGAGGACATCATGCAATCGAATTCCCGGATTTGGCTGGAGAACGACGAGATCGACGGCGAGGCGGTCGACGTGGACGATCTCGACACGACGGTTCATGTCGACGTCGCGACGGGCAGGGTCATGTTCCACGCGGCGTGGGCGAATGCGCTCGAGGCGCCGCCCGAGGTGTCGCGGTATTCGGTCGTACTCGCGCTCGACTGCGACACGATGGAGCATTACGCGGATCTCGACGACGGCGCACGCACGCGCGTGCATGCGATGCTGCACGAGGCCGTGCAGCAGACGCTCGATCAGTTGCCCGACACCGACGAAAACCTGACGCTGACGATCGAGCTGACCGACGCGATGCTCGATGCGGCGCGGCACCTGCAGTAATCGTTGCGGGCCGACGTGCCGCATCCGATTACATCCCGTTGAAATCTTTGCAGCCGGGCACGCGGCGACGTCGAATGGGCCGGCCTTGATGCGATCGCGGGTCGTTCCCCGGCTGGTGCCGCGATGCGAACGGGTGCGACCCTGCACGAGCACATGCGGCGGCCTTGGCGGCCGGCACGCCGATTGCTGCACGACCGATGCGGCACGACGTGTGCCGCCCATCCGAAGGAGACGTTCATGAGCGGCAGGCTGGAGCATTGCAAGGTGGCCATCCTCGCGGTCGACGGATTCGAGGAAGCCGAACTCGTCGAGCCGCAGCGCGCGCTCGCCGCCGAGGGCGCGCAGGTCGACGTGATTTCGCAGAAGCGCGGCGAGATCCAGGGTTTCCGGCACGTCGACAAGGGCGAGCGCGTGAAGGTCGACCGCACGTTCGACGACGCGCGCGAAGGCGATTACGACGCGGTCGTGCTGCCTGGCGGCGTCGTGAACGGCGACGCGATCCGGATGCTGCCGGCCGCGCGCGAATTCGTGACGGCGGCCGTCGGCGCCGGCAAGCCGATCGCGGCGATCTGCCACGGCGGCTGGCTGCTCGTGTCGGCCGGGCTCGTGGAGGGCCGCACGATGACGAGCTGGCCGAGCCTGCAGGACGATATCCGTCATGCGGGCGGCAAGTGGGTCGACGAGGAGGTCGTGCGCGACGGCAACCTGATCACGAGCCGCAAGCCCGCCGACCTGCCCGCGTTCAACGGCGCGCTGGTCGAGCGCCTCGCGTCGCGGGGGGCGTAAGCCGATGCCGGCCGATGCCGCCCGCCGCGTGACGCTGACCGACACGCCGCCCGTGTTCGACGGAGCGGCGCTGCAGTTGAGTTTCGTCGTCGACGTCGATGGCATACCGCAGACCTGCGCGATCACGGTCGAGGCGCTGGAGGATCATTTCGGCGCGCAGTCCGCGCTGGAGGCCGACCTGCGCGATGCGTTCGAACGCGGCCGCGCGCGCATCGAGGCCGCGTGCGCGGAGGTGCTGGCCGACGGCGGCGGGGCGGACGTGGTGCTGCATAGCGGTTATTTCCGTGCGCCGGGCGGTCGGGCGCGGGCCGGGCTGTTTGGTCCGGGGAAGTCCTAACCTCCGTCGCGCTTCCTGAAGTGTCATTCCGCGCCGCATCCAGCCATCAGGCCATCCGGCCAACCGCATTACACGCCATTGAAAACTTTGCCGCGCGCCGCAGGCGTTGCCCGGTGCCACATCGCGCCGCGCGCCGGGCGCGCGGTGCGGTTCGCGTGGCGTCGACTGGCATGTTCCCTGCATGAATGGCCTGTTGCCGGCGCACGATTCGCGCCGCATGCCGATGCGACCCGTTCGTCGCATCGCACGTAGCCGCAGACGGGGAACGAGCATGCTGACCGCCCATGAATTTGCCGTGCTGTTCCTGGTGCATCACGCGCCGGAACAGATCCAGATCGATCGCGACGACGTCGTCGCCCTTGTCGAGCAACGCCTGATCGAGATGCAGCGCGACGACACGTCCGGCGAGCGTCGGCCCGTGTTGACGGCCGGCGGTCTGTCGGTCCTGAAGTGCGTGCAGCGGCATGACGGGGTCGCGACCGACGTGTCCGACCTGAGCGACCTGAACGACGCGTGATGCGCGGCGCCGCGCGGCGTTCACCGCGCGATCGCGACGCCCGCGTTGACGGGTACGACAGGTGTCCGGCTGTCGAACGGCGGCGCGGGCAGGAAGCGGTCGATCACGCCGGCTTCGAACAGCAGGCAGTACGTCGATCCGCCGAACTGGAAGTAGCCGATCTCGTCGCCCTTGTCGACGCGCTGCCCCGGCACGACGTCGATCACGCACGACGACACGTCGCCCATCCCGACGAACACGGCCGCCACGGTGCCGATGCCGGGGTCGTCGCAGGAGAGCGCGACCACCGCGCGCGTGGCGACGGCCGTCATGTAACCCTGCGAGTCGTTCAGCCCGGCCGGATCCGTGCCTTCCGCCTCCGCGACCGAGTAGTAGGTCCCGTCGACACGGTACGCGTGCGTGACGACGCCGCGCACCGGTGCATGCCAGCGATGGTAGTTGTACGCGCTCAGGTAGGCCTGGTAGATGTCGCCGCCGACGAAGCGCTCGGCGAGCGGCAGCCATGCGGGCGTGAAGAGGTCGCGCAACGAATACGGCTGCGCCTTGATCCAGAACGTGTCGCGCAGCTTCACCTTCGATTCGGTGTGGTACGGCGCGGCCTCGCATGCGCTGACGATCACGTGCGGATCGTCGGGTGCCTCGACCGGGCGCGCGCCGTCGCGAAAGCGTCGCGTGAAGAAGTCGTTCCACGAGGCGAAGCCCAGGTGCGGCTGGTCGTCGCGATACTCGAACTGGGACAGCCCGAGGCGCCTGCACGCTGCGTCGCAGAACCAGCCGTCGGGCGCCGACGTGTCGAGATGCGTGCGCGAATGCGGGCCGCCGAGGAAGTCGCACCACACGTTCAGCACGCGCTTCAGGTGCGCGTTGACGGTCGCGTCGCGAAACACCGCATGGCCCGACGGCATGCACATCGGCCAGTCGAGGAACGCGTTGATCGGGCACACGATCAGGCTCGCTTCGCTGAAAGGGGGCGTATAGGTCATCAGGTGATCGAGCACCGTCATCAGCTCGCCGATCGACGCGTAGCCGAGCCGCAGGCCCGCGTCGAGCGCCTCGTCGATTGCGCGGGTCAGGCCCATGCGCAGCACGGCATGGTCGTCGAACAGCCGCGCGAGCGCCTGCACGGCCGGCGTGCGCAACCGGTCGCCGGCATGCGCGCGGGCCTCCGCCGCGATCCCTTCGCGGAACGCGGCCATGTGGGCCTCTTCGCGCGCCATCCATTCGCCGAGCCGATGGCGCGTGGCGGGCGGCGGGTTGCGGTCGGTCGGCATGGCTTCCTCCGGGCGTTGGTTCGGCATGAACGTGATCAGCAAGATGCTTGCCCGGCGGCGGCACCGAAATTGCGGCGATCGTTCGTCCGTTTTTCATGACACGGGAGACGAAGATGAACGCGGCTTCGAATGCACGACAGGCGAACAAGACGAGCGAGACGAGCGCGACCGACGCGCGCCGCAGCGGCGATCCGCACACGGTGACGCCGACGCGCCCACGCGTGCGAGCGGCCAAGCCGGCGTCGCGCGA
>NZ_QOBB01000291.1:0-7632 GCF_024704855.1 Burkholderia sp. HAN2018
CGAGGTCGTCCTCGCGCGCGCGGCGCACGAACGCGCGGTCGAGCCGCCCCGAGCGGCGCAGCGCGACGTGCGCCGACGAGCCCTTCGTGCACAGCCGCCCGAAGTTGGCCGGATGGTCGGCGTCGCCGGACACCTTGACGACTTCGCCTTCCTCGACGTGCAGCACCATCCCGCAGCCGACGCCGCAGTATGGGCACACGCTCTTGACGGGGGTGGCGGTCATGCGCGCTCCGGGGCGGTCAGGCCGCGATCCACACGAAGCCGTCCTCGACCCGCGACGGATACGTGCTCACCGACTGCTCGGGTGCCTCCAGGCATTCGCCGGTGCGCAGGTCGAAATGCTGCTTGTACAGCGGCGACGCGACGACGATGCGCTCGCCGAGGCTGCCGATCAGCCCGCGCGACATCACGGCCGCCTGCGACACGGGATCGACGTTGCCGATCGCGAACACGCCGCCTTCCTCGGCATGCGCGACGTGAAAGACCGCGACCTGCTCGCCGTTGACGAGCGCGCACACGCCGGTGTTCGGCACGATGTCGTCGAGCGGGCACACGCGGGTCCAGGACGGCGGCAGACGATCGTTCATGATGGGCTCCTTGGAAAAGACGCTGGTGTCGGTCAGGGTCAAACGGTGGCGGATTCGGTCACGGCCTGCGTCGCGCCTTCGACAACGACGGGAATCGTCACGGGCTTGCTGCGCACGCGTTCGCCGGGCGTCGCGGGCCGGATCTGGCCGCGCGTCTCGACGAATTCGATGGTCGTGTCCGGCGCATCGCTGTTCACGAAGTGACGGAAGCGCCTGCGCGTGTCGGGATCGGTGACGGCCCGCTTCCACTCGCACTCGTAGGTGTCGACCACGTGCTGCATGTCGGCTTCGAGTTCGGCGCCGATCCCGAGCCGGTCGTGCACGACAACGTCGATCAGGTAGTCGAGGCCGCCTTCGAGGTTGTCGCGCCATACGCTCGTGCGCTGCAGCCGGTCGGCCGTGCGCACGTAGAACATCAGCAAACGGTCGATGTAGCGAACCAGCGTCGCGCGGTCGAGGTCGGACGCGAGCAGTTCCGCGTGGCGCGGCTTCATCCCGCCGTTGCCGCATACATACAGGTTCCAGCCCTTCTCGGTCGCGATGATGCCGACGTCCTTGCCCTGCGCTTCCGCGCACTCGCGCGTGCAGCCGGACACACCGAACTTGATCTTGTGCGGCGCGCGCAGCCCCTTGTAGCGATTCTCGAGGTCGATCGCGAGGCCGACCGAATCGTCGACGCCGTAACGGCACCACGTCGAGCCGACACACGACTTCACGGTGCGCAGCGCCTTGCCGTATGCGTGGCCCGATTCGAAACCGGCCGCGATCAGTTCCTCCCAGATCGACGGCAGTTGCTCGACGCGCGCACCGAACAGGTCGACGCGCTGGCCGCCGGTGATCTTCGTGTAGAGCCCGTACTTCTTCGCGACCTGGCCGACGGCGATCAGCCCTTCCGGCGTGACCTCGCCGCCCGGCATGCGCGGCACGACCGAATACGTGCCGTCGCGCTGGATGTTCGCGAGGTAGTAGTCGTTCGAATCCTGCAGCCCCGCGTGTTCCTTCTTCAGCACGAATTCGTTGAAGCACGACGCGAGGATGCCCGCCACCGCCGGCTTGCACACGTCGCAGCCGAGGCCATGGCCGTGCTTCGCGAGCAGCGCGTCGAAGGTCGTGATGCGCTCCACGCGGATCAGGTGGAACAGCTCCTGGCGCGAATACGGGAAGTGCTCGCAGATATGGTTGTTGACCGCGAGGCCCTGCTTCTTCATCTCGGCCTTCATGATCTGCGTGACGAGCGGCACGCAGCCGCCGCACGACGTGCCGGCGCCCGTGCACGACTTCAGCGCGCCGAGGCTCGTCGCGCCGTCGGCGACCGCCGTGCAGATCTGCGACTTCGACACGTTGTTGCACGAGCAGATCTGGGCGCCGTCAGGCAGCGCGTCGACGCCGAGCGCCGGCTTCGCGACGCCGTCCGACGACGGCAGGATCAGGAATTCCGGCGACTCGGGCAGCTCGATGCGGTTCAGCATCATCTGCAGCAGCGTGCCGTATTCGGCCGCGTCGCCGACCATCACCGCGCCGTGCAGGAACTTGCCGCAGTCGGACACGACGAGCTTCTTGTAGACCTGGCGGCGCTCGTCCGCGTACTGGTAGGTGCGGCTGCCGGCCGTCGTGCCGTGCGCGTCGCCGATGCTCGCGACGTCGACGCCCATCAGCTTCAGCTTCGTGCTCATGTCGGCGCCCGCGAACGCAGGTGCGTCGTTCGTGTCGCCGCCCAGCTGCTTCGCGACCACGCGCGCCATGTCGTAGCCGGGGGCGACGAGGCCGTACACCATGCCGTTCCAGGCCGCGCATTCGCCGATCGCGTAAATGTCGGCGTCGCTCGTGCGGCATGCGTCATCGATCGCGACGCCGCCGCGCGGGCCGATTTCCAGGCCGCACGCACGCGCCAGTTCGTCGCGTGCGCGAATGCCGGCCGAAAACACGATCATGTCGGCGTCGAGATGGGAGCCGTCGGCGAACGCCATCCGGTGCGTGCCCTCTTCGCCGTCGACGATCTCGAGCGTGTTCTTGCCCGTATGCACGGTCACGCCGAGCGCCTCGATCTTCGCGCGCAGCATCCGGCCGCCGCCGTCGTCGACCTGCACGGCCATCAGCCGCGGCGCGAATTCGACGACGTGCGTGTCGAGCCCCATGTCGCGCAGCGCCTTCGCGCATTCGAGGCCGAGCAGCCCGCCGCCGATCACGACGCCGCGCTTCGCGTGCGTGCCGCACGCCTGCATCGCCTCGAGATCCTCGATCGTCCGGTACACGAAGCAGCCCGCGCGATCGTGCCCCGGCATCGGCGGCACGAACGGGCGCGAGCCCGTCGCCAGCACCAGCTTGTCGTACGCGAGCGTTTCCCCGGACGCGAGCGTGACCGTATGCGCGGCGCGGTCGATCGACGCGACGCGCGCGTTCAGGCGCAGGTCGAACTGCGGATGACGCTCGAAGAAGCCGGGTTCGACGAGCGACAGGTCGTCCGCCGACTTGCCCGCGAAGAACTCGGACAGGTGCACGCGGTCGTAGGCCGGGCGCGGTTCCTCGCCGAGCACGGTGACCTGCAGCGCCGCCGACGCGCCCGCTTCCGCCGCGACGCACTCGAGCAGCTTGTGGCCGACCATGCCGTGGCCGATGACGATGAGTTTCATGATGACGTTTCCCTCGGTCGATCAGTTCGCGACGCTGCCGGCAGCCAGCGCGCGGTCGCGCAGCTCGGCTTCGCGCGCCTTGTGTTCTTCGCTGAAGCGCACGGCCATCGCGCACAGCGCGGTCGCGGTGACGGCAAGGCCGAGCAGGCCGAGCGTGTGCTGCACGTCGCCGACGCCTTTGAGCAGGAAGCTCGCGGCGACCGCGCCGACGTTGCCGCCCGCGCCGACGATCCCCGCGACGCCGCCGAGTGCCTTGCGGTCGATGAAGGGCACCAGCGCGTAGGTCGCGCCGCACGCCATGTGCGTGAAGAGGCCGAACGCGAGCATCGCGACGAGTGCGATGCCGACGCTTTGCGCATGCGAGAACCAGATCAGCCCGAGCCCTTCGCCGACGATCAGCGCGCACAGCAGCATCGCGCGCACGTCGAGGCTGCGGCGCGCGGCGACCTTGTCGGACAGCCAGCCGCCGAGCGCACGTGCAAACAGGGCGAGCAGCCCGAACATGCCGACCGCGAAACCGGCGTCCTTCAGCGACAGGCTGAAGTGATCGACGTAGTACAGCGCGGCGATGTTGTGGATGAACACCTCGACGCCGAAGCACGCGCCGTACGTGATGAACAGCATCCACACGCGATAGTTACCGCAGGCCGCGAAGAAGCTCGCCCAGCCGCCCTTCTTGCCGCTGTCGACCGTCACGCCTTCCTTGCGCAGCGCGACGAAGTCGCCTTGCGGGCAATCCTGCGTGAAGCGCCAGTACGCCCAGGCCATCGCGAGCATCGCGACGCCCGGCACGACCAGCGCGACACGCCACGACGAATCCTCGCCGAAGCCGAGCATCAGGCCGGCGGCGACGAGCAGCGGCATCAGCGCCTGCGTCGCGCCCGCGCCGGCATTGCCCCAGCCGGCCGTCGTCGCGTTCGCGGTGCCGACGACGTTCGGCGCGAACATCACCGACGTGTGGTACTGCGTGATCACGAAGCCCGCGCCGATCGCGCCGATGCCGAGCCGGCAGATCAGGAACGACAGGTAGTCGTGCGTGAACGACACCGCGAACACGGGGATCGCGCCGAGCAGCAGCAGGCCGACGTACACGCGGCGCGGGCCGAAGCGGTCGCACAGCGGGCCGACCAGCAGCCGCACGGCGATCGTCGCGGCCACGGCCGCGATGTTGATGTTGGCGACCTGCGCCGCCGTCAGATGAAATTCGCGTGCGATCAGCGGCATCAGCGGCGCGCACGCGAACCACGCAAAGAAGCACACGAAAAACGCCATCCACGTCAGGTGGAACGCGCGCATCGGCGCGGTGCGGAGGCTGAAGAGATCGATACGGGTAGCTTTGTCGGTCATGTCATCCGCCAAACGAAAAACGGCGTCCTGCGCACCCGGTCTCGTCGAGACCCGATGCGTAGGACGCCGTTGCCCATGAAGCCCGTTGCCGGGCGCGTCTGTAATCGGTACTGCCGGACGAATCGCCATTGATTCGCCCGAACCGGCTTACGCAAACGCCATGCCATGTCGCCGCGAATCGGGCCCGCAGCCCCGCCGCGCAAGGCTCGTCCGGCGTCGTGCGGCGCCCGGCGACATCCGGCACACGACGCGCGGTGATGCAGCGAGGCACAGATGTGGTGCGATGCAGCACTGTCGCCGTGCGACATCGCGGTGCGCACGGGCGGGGCACGATGCACGCCGATGCGGCATTGCGGGTGCCGGCGCGCGGCGGCCTCAGGCAGGCACGGGGGCCGTACTTGGCCCGCAATTGGCCCGGATTCGGCCCATACTCGGCCCGCATTTCGCCCGCACGTGGCCATCGCGCGGCGCGATGCGCGCCGTTCCCGCCGCGCGGGCGCGACGGGCGATGCCGGTTGGCCCGGATATTGCTGAACCCGCTGCATGACACCGGCAACGGCGCCGGTGGGCAGTCCCCTCAAAACCGGGCCCGTCGTGCAGGCGGGCCGCCCAGGACAACGGCGTCCTCCCGTGCGCGGCACGGCCGGATGCCGATACGTCGACCGCCCGCCGCCGCCGCGCAACAACGCGCTATCGGCCGCCGCATGCAGGCGGCACTGGAACACGACATGACGACAGGCAAAGTCACCCTGCTGGGCGCCGGCCCCGGCGATCCCGATCTCCTTACGCTCAAGGCCGTGAAAGCGCTGGCCGCTGCCGACGTGCTGCTGCTCGACGATCTCGTCGCGCCCGGCATCGTCGAACTCGCGCCGCAGGCGCGCGTCATCCGTGTCGGCAAGCGCGGCGGTTGCCGCTCCACGCCGCAGGCATTCATCGAGAAGCTGATGCGCCGTTACGCACTGCGCGGCGCGCACGTGGTGCGCGTGAAAGGCGGCGAGGCGCTGCTGTTCGGGCGCGCCGGCGAAGAACTCGCGACGCTGCGCGCCGCCGCGATTCCGGTCGAGATCGTCAACGGCATCTCGTCGGGGTTCGCCGCCGCCGCGAGCCTCGGCATCTCGCTCACGCACCGCGCGCATTGCCACGGCGTCACGTTCGTCACCGCCCATCGTCAGGACCACGGCGAACCCGACTGGGCGCGTCTCGCCGCGACCGGCACCACGCTCGCGATCTACATGGGCATGAGCCGCGTCGACAGCATCGCCGCCGGCCTGCTCGCCGTGCTGCCGGCATCGACGCCGGCCGCGGCCGTGCAATGGGCCGGCACGCCCGACGAACGCCGCTGGACCGGCACGCTCGGCGATCTCGCGCACGGCATCGACGCAGCACGGCTCGGCAGTCCGGCCGTGATCCTCGTCGGCGGCGCGATCGGCGAAACGGCCGGGGCGGAGGTGCCGGACGCGGGCACAGCCGGGGCCGCGATCGACACGGTCTTCTCCCGGGCCGCGTAGCATGCGCGACACCACGCGGCACCGGCCGCCCACCTGCCATGAAAACAGCGGCGCCGTTCGCACCGGCTGCCGGGTCGCCGCGCGCGGCACCGGCACGACGTGCGCGCGGGGCCGCCTCCGATCCGCGCATCGCGCCACGATTTCGCCGCCGCCGTTCGCATCATGAGTGCGCCCGCTTCCTCCCCCCGCCTGCGCGTGCTGCTCGTCACCGATACCGACAAGCCGATCGGCGAGCTCGGCGACGCGCTCGCGCAGCTCGGCTACGACATGCTGAACGACGTCGCGACGCCCGCGCGCCTGCCGGCCGCCGTCGAGGAGCAGCATCCCGACGTCGTGATCATCGATACCGATTCGCCGTCGCGCGACACGCTCGAGCAGCTCGCGGTCATGCATGCGACCGCGCCGCGCCCCGTGCTGATGTTCAGCCACGACGCCAACCAGTCGCTGATCCGCGCGGCGGTCGGCGCGGGTGTCAGCGCGTATCTCGTCGAAGGGCTGTCGGCCGAACGCCTTGCACCGATTCTCGAAGTCGCGCTCGCACGCTTCTCGCACGACGACGCGCTGCGCCGCCGGCTCGCCGATGTCGAGCGCGAACTCGCCGAACGCAAGCTGATCGACCGCGCGAAGCGGATGCTGATGGACCAGCGCAGGCTGTCCGAACACGACGCGTATGCGGCGCTGCGCAAGCGCGCGATGGATCAGGGCCTGCGCATCGTCGACGTCGCGCGGCAGTTGCTCGACGCATCACCCCAGTCATGAGCGCCATGGACACCACCTCTCCCGTCGCGCCGGAACGCGCGCATCTTCGCCTCGGGTTCGTCGCGCTGAGCGACGCGGCCCCGCTGATCGTCGCACAGCACCTGAACCTCGGTGCGCGGCACGGCCTCACGCTCGAACTCAGCCGCCAGCCGTCGTGGGCCGCCGTCCGCGACAAGTTGCTGAGCGGCGAGCTCGACGCCGCGCATGCGTTGTACGGGCTGGTCTGCGGGCTGCAGCTCGGGATCGGCGGCCCGCAGGCCGACATGGCCGCGCTGATGGTGCTGAACCGCAACGGCCAGGCGATCTCGTTGTCGCGCGGCCTCGCCGACGCGTACCGCAACAGCGGCAGCGTGCGCGACGCGTTCGCGACGCTCGGCCGCAAGCCGCTCCTCGCGCAGACGTTCCCGACCGGCACGCACGCGATGTGGCTGAACCACTGGCTCGCGTCGCACGGCGTCGATCCGCTGCGCGACGTGCGCAGCGTCGTGATCCCGCCGCCCGAGATGGTGGCCGCGCTCGCCGGCGGCGAACTCGACGGCTTCTGCGCCGGCGAACCGTGGCATGCCGTGGCCGAGGCCTGCGACGCGGGGCGGACCGTCGCCGTCACGAGCGAGATCTGGCCCGATCATCCGGAGAAGGTGCTCGCGGCCCGGCGCGATTTCGTCGCGCTGTATCCGGCCACCGCGCGCGCGCTGATCCGCACGCTCGTCGATGCCTGCGCGTGGCTCGACAGCGCCACGCACCGTCGCGAGGCGGCCGGCTGGCTCGCGTCGCCCGACGCGCTCGGCGTGCCGGCGCGGC
>NZ_QOBB01000292.1:0-7564 GCF_024704855.1 Burkholderia sp. HAN2018
CAGATCGGCGAGCACGCGCGCGGCGATCACGCCGGGCCGATGGCCGGGCGGCGGCGCATCGGGCGCCGCGCGCCAGCGGGCGAGCACAGCCTTCACGACGCGACGTGCTCGTTGCGCAGCACTTCTTCCACCGGCACCGGCTTGAACGGATGACGGCGCTGCACGACGAGCGTCCAGAACAGCGCGTACAGCGCGGTGAGCCCGAGCATCGCGCCGAACGGCACGTAGATGTCGCGCGCGTTCATGCCCGGCGGCGTGATGTACCAGATCGCGAGCACGATGCCGACGCTCGACACGATCTGCGGCAGCGGGAACAGCGGCGAACGGTACGGGCGCGGCAGGTCCGGGCGGCGAATCCGCAGCATCACGACCGACGCGGTGACGAGCAGGTACGCGGTGCCCCATGCGCAGGTCGCCGCGAGCACGAGGTGCAGGATGCTGTCGAGATTGCCGTTGATCAGCCACGCGTGGAAGATCGGCACGATCGCCGCCGCGACGATGCCGACCACCGGCGTCTTGAAGCGCGGATGCAGGTACGCGAAGCAGCGCGGCAGCGCGCCGTCGATCGCCATCCCGTACAGGATGCGCGGCAGCCCGGCCATCAGCGTGTTGATCGTCGCGGCGCCCGCGCACAGGAACGCGATGCCGAACCAGATGCGGCCGAAGGGCCCAAGCACCTGCAACGCGAACGCAGGAATCGCGCCCGGCGTGTCGAGCAGGTGCGTGAGGCCGTCGGGGCTCACGGGCACGTTCGCGACCTGGCGGCGGATCGCCGCGCCGTACAGGAACATGCAGATCGCGACGCCGACGAGGCCGAGCGCCATTGCGCGCGGAATCGTCTTGCCCGGCGCCTTCATTTCCGGCGCGAGCGGCGTGACGAACTCGCAGCCGACGAACATGAACATCGCCATCCCGACGAGCGACAGCACGGCCGGCACCGACGTGCCGACTTCCGAGCCGCCGAACCAGCCGTCGAGATGCACGGCCGGCGCGGCCGCGAGGCCGAGGATGCCGAAGATCATCAGCGACAGCCACATGCCGGCCGTCAGCACGATCTCGAGCTTGCTGAACACCTTGATGCCGATGATGTTGGTGATCGCGAACGTGACCACGAGACCGACGCCGACGAGCCACGAGCTGTTGTGCTTCTCGAACGCGGCATTCAGCGATTCGAAATTGACGAGCGCCATGATGCCGCTCAGGATCGTTTCCGCCGTGCCGGCGAACACGTGCACGAGGAAATACGCGGAGATCGTGCCGGTGATCGCCCAGAAGCGGCCGAGCCCGCACGACAGGTAATCGTAAACCGAGCCGGCCGTCGGCAGCATCGCGGCGGCTTCCGAGAACGTGGTCGCCTGCGCCTGCATCATCACGAACGCGATGATCATCGCGACCGCGAACGCCCAGCCGCCCATCCCGAAGCCCGATGTCGCGGTGAGGATCACCGGGCTTGCCATGATGAGGCCGACGGCGCTCGCCAGCGCGGTCGGAAAGCCGACCGCACCCGCCTTCAGCGCCGTGCCGCCGCCTGCCTCGGCCGGCGTGCCGGCGGGCGCGCCGCCCGCGGCGCCGGTAATTCCTGACCATCCCGACATCTTCGTCTCCTTCCTGAACGGGCCCGAACCTGCGCTCCGGCAGCTATCGGGGCCCCATGCTTTGCGGTCGGCCCGGGGCGGCGCTTCAGCGCTTCGATTCCCGGGCCCCCTGTCGATCACACCTTGATCCGATGTCGAAAAAATACGCAGGCAAAATAATCCGGTCATAGCGCAAATCGGCAAACCGGCGGCGGCCGCGCCGAACGCCGCCGGCGTGCCGTTACGCGAACGGCACGGCCTCGAAGCCCGCCGCGAGCGCGTCGACGATCCGGTCGAGCTGCTCGCGCTGGATCACGAGCGGCGGCGACAGGATGATCTTCGTGCCGACCGGGCGCACCAGCACGCCGTTCTCGCGCGCGACTTCCGCGACCGCGTTCGCGTAGCCGGACAGCGGGTCGATCGGCTCGCGCGTGTCCTTGTTCGCGACGAGGTCGAGCGCGAGCATCAGCCCCTTGCCGCGCACCTCGCCGACCGCCGCGAAACGTTCTGCGAACGGCTGCAGCGCTTCGAGCAGATACGCGCCCTGCTTCGCCGCATTCGCCGGCAGGTCTTCCTTCACGACGATGTCGAGGCTCGCGATCGCGGCCGCGCATGCGACCGGGTGGCCCGCATACGTGTAGCCGTGCATGATCGCGCCGCCGAAATCGGCGTTCGCGGCGAACGCGTCCTCGATCCGCGCGTTCACGACCGTCGCGCCGAGCGGCACGTAGCCCGACGAGATCCCCTTCGCGAGACACATGATGTCCGGGCGCACGCCCCAGCCGCGGCTGCCGAACAGGCTGCCGCTGCGGCCGAAGCCCGTCACGACTTCATCGGCGATCAGCAGGACGCCGTAACGGTCGCACACCTCGCGCACGAGCGGCCAGTAGTTGGCCGGCGGCACGATCACGCCGCCCGCGCCCTGGATCGGCTCCGCGATGAATGCGGCCACCGTGTCCGGGCTCTGGAACTGTATCTCGCGCTCCAGCATTTCCGCGCAGATCCGGCCGAGTTCTTCGGGGTCCTGCGTGAACGGGTTGCGATACAGCCACGGCGTCTCGACGTGGAAGCAGCCCGGCAGGTTCGGCTCGTAGTTGCGGCGGAACACCGTGTTGCCGTTCACCGACGCGCCGCCGAAGTGCGTGCCGTGATAACCCTGCTTCAGCGAGATGAACTTCGTGCGGTCGGCCTGGCCGCGCACCTTCCAGTACTGGCGCGCGATCTTCAGCGCGGTCTCGATCGAATCGGAGCCGCCCGAGCTGTACAGCACGCGGCGCATCCCTTCCGGTTCGAGCAGGTCGATCACCTTCTTCGACAACTCTTCCGCGCGCGGATGCGAGATCCCGTCGAACAGCTGGAAGTATTCGAGCTCGTCGAGCTGGCGCACGATCGCGTCCTTCACTTCCTGGCGGTTGTGGCCGACGTTCACGTTCCACAGGCCCGCGACGCCGTCGACGAGCTTGCGCCCCTGTTCGTCGAACACGTAGCAGCCGTCGCCGCGCACGATGCGGATCGGCTTGCGCTGCTTCATCTCGTTCGGGTGCAGCATCGGGTGCCAGAATTTTGCTTCGTTGTAGCTCATTGCAGTCTCCACGGTCGGATCGTTTGAACCTGGGTCGTCCGGGTTCAGGGTTCGAGGTTGATGCCGCGCGTCAGTGCGCGATGCAGACGGATTTGGTTTCGGTGAAGCCTTCGATCGCGTACTGGCCGAACTCCCGGCCGATGCCCGATTGCTTGTAGCCGCCGAACGGCATCGACGGATCGAGCGGGATATGGCAGTTCACCCACACGGTGCCGGCCTCGATCTGCGGCACGAGGTTCATCACGCGCTTCAGGTCGTTGCTCCAGATGCTCGCGGCGAGGCCGTACGGCGACGCGTTCGCGAGACGCACCGCGTCGGCCGCGTCGTCGAACGGCACGACGACGATCACCGGGCCGAACACTTCGTCGCGCACGATCGCGCTGTCCGGATGCGGATCGGCGATCACGGCCGGCTTCACGTAGTAGCCGGGCAGGTCGTCGGCCGGCGTGCCGCCCGCGAGGAACGTCAGGCCCGCGCGGCGCGCGCCCTCGATGTGCTGGACGACCTTGTCGCGATGGTGCGCGGAGACCAGCGGGTTGATCTGCGCGGTCGTGTCGAGTCCCGCGCCGAGCTTCATCGACTGCGCGACGCCTGCGAGGCCGTCGGCAAGCTGCGCGAACTTGCTGCGGTGCACATAGATGCGCGACGCGGCCGCGCACACCTGCCCCTGGTTGAAGAACGCGCCGGCGGCGACGCCGTCGAGCGCCTGTGCGACGTCGACGTCGTCGAGCATCACGATCGGGTTCTTGCCGCCGAGCTCGAGCGAGAAGCGCGTCATGTTCTGCACGGCCGCCGCGCCGACCAGCTTGCCGGTCGCGGTCGAGCCCGTGAACGAGATCTTCGCGATCGACGGGTGGCCCGCGAGCGCGGCGCCGCACACGCGGCCGCCGGTGACGACGTTGAACACGCCGGGCGGCACGCCGGCTTCGCGTGCGAGCTCGGCCAGGCGCAGCGCGGTGAGCGGCGTTTCCGGCGACGGCTTCAGCACGATCGTGCAGCCGGCCGCGAGCGCGGGGATCAGCTTCCACACCGCGATCATCAGCGGGAAATTCCACGGCACGATCGCGGCGACCACGCCGACCGGCTCCTTGCGCGTATAGGCCGTATAACGCGCGCCGGGCGGAAACGGGATCGACACGTCGAGCGTCTGGCCGGTGATCTTGGTCGCCCAGCCGGCCATGTAGCGCACGTATTCGACGCTCGCGCCGACCTCGATCGCGCGCGACACGTGAATCGACTTGCCCTGGTTCAGCGTTTCGAGCTGCGCGAGCGTTTCGGCGTCGGCCTCGATCAGGTCGGCGAGTTTCAGCAGGATGCGTTCGCGGTCGGCCGGGCGCAGGCCGCTCCACACGCGGGTGTCGAACGCGTGCTTCGCGCTGGCGACCGCGCGGTCGACGTCGCGTTCGTCGGCGTCCGCGACCGTCGCGAGCCGCTCGCCCGTCGCGGGATCGTACACGTCGAGTCGCGCGGCCGCGTGGGCGGGCTGCATTTCGCCGTCGATGAAGAGGCCAAAATCGCGCGCAACGAAAGTGCGCACGGTGTCGCTGACGGCGACGAAGGTCGTGGTGCTCATGGGCGTCTCGAGGATTGTCGTGGCTGGACCGCGTGCGTGTGAGGCACGCGGGCGTCGGACCACTGTATCGACGAGGGTTCCCGCCCGGTGAGCGCAAATTGGCAGCGCGTGGGGAGAAGGCGGCGGGGCCGAACCGCGCGGGAGGTCAGGCGCGGCGAGGCGAGGTGAAAAGCCGGTGCGGGAACGGACTGAAAGGCTAGTTTCTGAAACCGTGCCCCATCGACGCCAGGAAATCGTATGCCTGGTAATCCAGCCAGTAAATGCCGAGCGCAAGCGGGATCAGGAAATACAGCGAGTCGTAAGTCCCGCTTCGCACGGTTCTGATGATGAAGATCGGTAGTGCAATGCTCAAGGCGATGACCACCAGCGAAGCGGCAATGATTGCGACGTCCATGTTCGCGGCCCTTTGATTGTTATCGAAACGACGAGCGTACATGGTCAGCAGCGCTTGGCGTGGGAATTCACGAATCGGCGATCGCGAAGGTTCGAAGTCCGGGCCGCAATTATCCGATGAATTACAGGAACAGCGCCCCCACCAGTTCGGTGCGGTTCGACACGCCGAGCTTGCGGTACATGCGCATCAGGTGCGTCTTGACGGTCGGCTGGCCGAGCGCGAGATCGCGCGCGATCTCCTTGTTCGAGCGGCCGTCGCGCACGAGGCGCGCGATCTGCTCCTCGCGGTAGGTCAGCCGCTCCTCGCAGCCGATCCGGTGGATCCCGCGCCGCGCGCGCAGCAGCGGGCTCAGCGCGGCTTCGGCAACCGGCTGCAGCCCTGCGAGCGCATCGATCTCGCCGGGCGCGAACCGCCCGGCCGTGGCGTTGCCGGCCGCGCTGCCGCGCGCGTCGCCGGCCCCGAAGCGCAACAGCGAGAACGCGCCGACCGTCCGGCCCGCGTCGCGCAGCCAGATCTCGACGACGTCGGCCACGTCGTGGCGCCGCAGGAAACGGGTCCAGTACGCGGACGCGTCGCGTCTTTCGTCAGGCAATTGCGACGCGAGCGTGACGACCGCGCGTTCGCCCGCCGCGCAACGCGACGGATGCAGCGGATCGAGCATCCGGTAGCGTGCGACATAGGTGCGATGCATCGATTCCGGCATCCCGAACAGCTCGAAATCGGCCGGCTCGCCGCTCTGGTCGAGCCGGTAGAACACGATCGCGGACGGGCTCGCGAACGCGTCGAACGCATCCACGCACGCGCGCAGCGCGCGTGGCCAGTCTTCGGAGGCCGGGTCGGCGGGAACGGTTGGGAGCGGCATGGTGGAATCGGCTGGCGGCCGCGAACGTCTCGAAAATCGAAGTTCGGGCCAGCCTATCGGCGCCGAAAAGCGCCGGTGAGCACAAATCGGCAAATCGTCCCGGTTTGGCGGCGGTGACTGGTGTGGCTGGTGCAGCCGATGCAGCCAGTGCAGCCAGGACGACACAGGCGCGCGACGACGCGCGCGCCGCGTGTCAGCGCGCGTTCGACGCGAACGTGTCGCAGGCGCTCAGCTCGCCCGATTCCATCCCGCGCCGCAGCCAGTACACGCGCTGGTCGCTGGTGCCGTGCGTGAAGCTCTCCGGCACGACGTAACCCTGCCCTTGCTGCTGCAGCCGGTCGTCGCCGATCGCGGCGGCCGCCTTCAGCCCCTGCTCGAAATCGCCGGGTTCCATCAGCCGCTGGTTCGCGCGCTGCGCGTTGTTCGCCCATACGCCGGCAAAGCAGTCGGCCTGCAGCTCCATCCGTACCGACAGCGCGTTCGAGTGCGCCTGGCTCGCCCGCCGGCGCGCGGCGTCGACCTTGTCGGAAATGCCGAGCAGGTTCTGCACGTGATGGCCGACTTCGTGCGCGACCACGTAAGCCTGCGCGAAATCGCCGCCCGCGCCGAAACGCCGGCGCAGCTCGTCGTAGAAACCGAGATCGATATACACCTTGCGGTCGGCCGGGCAATAGAACGGCCCCATCGCCGTCTGGCCCGTGCCGCATGCTGTCGGGGTCGAGTTCGTGAACATCACGAGCGTCGGCGGCTGGTATTGCGCATGCAGCTGGGTATTGAACACGCCCGTCCACGTGCGCTCGATATTGCCGAGCACCTTGCGCGTGAACACCGCGCCCGGATCGTTCGCCGGCACGCCCTGCCGCTGCGTGGGCGCGGGCTGCGCCTGCTGCTGGCGGCCCTGCAGCGCCGATGCGCCTTCGAGCACCACGCGCGGGTCGATCCCGAAGAAATACGACGCGGCGAACGCGATCACGATCGTGCCGATGCCGATCGTCGCGCCCCGCCCGCCGCCGAACCCGCCGGCGCCACGGCGATCCTCGACGTTCGTGCTTTCCCTTTCGTCGTCCAGCCTCATAACCGGCCCTCCCTGTTCCTGTCGATGGCCGGCGCGCGGGCGCGCAACCGGGCGATATGTTGTGTGGTCGCGGCACGATCGTTCGGCAGAGGCAACGCCTGCGTGCCGGGATCGCCGGCCCGCCGCTCCGCTCGCACGACGGAATCGGCCGGCCATGCGCCGCGCGTCGATACGCGGCTCGCCCGCGCTATTCTGCCGGGCTTTCGTGACTTATCGCAAAAATGTGGAGGATAGTGCGATTCGGCGCCGGACATCGTCAGCCTTTGCAAAATGGCCCGCGCCCGCCTCCGGTCGCCCGCTCCGGATGCCGCCCGCGTTCATCCCTTCGGCTGATACCGGCGCTCGCCGGCCCCGCCTAAAGTGACCGGAAACCACCCCTTTCCGGAGCACGACATGACACACCCGCCCCCCCGCACGATCGCAATCACAGGCGCCGGCACCGGCATCGGCGCCGCGTGCGCGCGCCGCTTCGCACGCGGCGGCGACCGCGTCGTGCTGATCGGG
>NZ_QOBB01000293.1:0-8328 GCF_024704855.1 Burkholderia sp. HAN2018
GAACGCACCGCGACCCGGCGGCGCCCGTCGCGCGCGCTCGTCGCCGCGGCTGCGTGCGGGCCGCTCGCGATCCTGTTGCCGCTCGGCTTCACGCTGTACCGCGCGGCCACCTTCGGCGTCGACGATGCGATCGAGCTGCTGTGGCGCCCGCTCGTCGGCGAGTTACTCGTCAACACGCTGTCGATCACGCTCGCCGCGACCCTCGCGTGCACGCTGCTCGGCACGGCGCTCGCGTGGTTCATCGAGCGCACCGACCTGCCGGCCCGGCCGCTGTGGACCGCGCTGGCGGCCGCGCCGCTCGCGGTGCCGCCGTTCATCACGAGCTACGCGTGGGTGTCGCTGAGCCTCGACCTGCAGGATTTCCTCGGCGCGCTGATCGTGCTGACCTCCGCGTATTTCCCGCTCGTCTACCTGCCGGTGGCCGCCGCGCTGCGCGAACTCGACCCCGCGCTGGAGGAAAGCGCGCGCACGCTCGGCTGCTCGCCTTGGCATACCTTCTTCCGCGTCGTGCTGCCGCAGCTGCGCCCCGCGCTGTGCGGCGGGATGCTGCTCGTCGCGCTCGGCGTGCTGTCCGAGTTCGGCGCATTCCAGTTGCTGCGCTTTCGCACGTTCACGACCGAGATCTATGCGGAATACCGCACCGCGTTCGACGGCGGCGGCGCATCGCTGCTCGGCTGCGTGCTGATCGCGCTGTGCCTGCTGTGCCTCGCGATCGAGGCGCGCGCACGCGGCCATGCGCGCTACGGTCATACGCACCGCGCCGCACGCCGCGTCGCGATGCGTTATCCGCTCGGCAACCTGCGCGGCCCCGTCACCGTCGCGTTCGCCGCGCTCGCAGCCGCGACGCTCGGCGTGCCGCTCGCGATGATCGGCTACTGGCTCACGCAACAGGGCGCGGCCGCCGTCACGCCGGCCGACGTGTCGCCCGAGCTGCTGTGGCAGGCCACGCTCGCGTCGTCCGGCTACGGCCTGACGGCGGCGGCCGTCACGACGCTGCTCGCGCTGCCGCTCGCGTTCCTGCTAGTCCGTTATCCGGGCCGCGTCGCCACCCTTCTCGAGCGCACGGCGATGACCGTGCAGGGCGTGCCGGGCATCGTCGTCGCGCTGGCGATCGTGTCGATCACGGTGCGGCTGCTGCAGCCGCTCTACCAGAGCGCACCGGCGCTCGTCGCCGCGTACGCGATCCTGTTCCTGCCGCTCGCGGTCGTCAGCGTGCGCGCCGCGCTGTCGCACGTGCAGGTCCGGCTCGAGGAAACCGCGCGCTCGCTTGGCCTCGGCTGGCGCGCGACGCTCACGCGCGTCGTGCTGCCGCTCGCGGCACCCGGCCTCGGCGCGGCCGCGACGATGGTGTTCATCTCGGTCGTGACGGAACTCAACGCGACGCTGCTGCTGTCGCCCATCGGCACCCGCACGCTCGCGACGCAGGTGTGGAGCGATACGGCGACGCTCGCGTTCGCCGCCGCGGCGCCCTATGCGGCGCTGCTCGTCGCGCTGTCGCTCGGCGCATCGGGACTGCTGTTCCTGCTGCTCGGCCGCGCGTCGGTGCGCAACTGAGCGCCGCCCTTTTTCCCCGGAACCGCCCATGAGCGAACTACGCATCCACGGCCTGTCCAAATCGTTCGGATCGCATACCGTCCTGCACGACATCGACCTCACGGTGCGGCGCGGCTCGCGCCTCGCGCTGCTCGGCCCGTCCGGCAGCGGCAAGACCACCCTGCTGCGCGTGCTGTGCGGCTTCGAGCGCGCCGAGCGCGGCACCGTCGAAATCGACGGGCGCCGCGTGGCCGCGCCCGACCTGCACCTGCCGCCCGAGGCACGCCGGATCGGCTACGTGCCGCAGGAAGGCGCGCTGTTTCCGCATCTGTCGGTGGCCGACAACATCGCGTTCGGGCTGCCGCGCGCGGCGCGGCGGCGCCATCATCGCGTCGACGAACTGCTCGAGATGGTCGGGCTGCCCGCATCGTATGCGAGCCGCGCGCCGCAGCAACTGTCGGGCGGCCAGCAGCAGCGCGTCGCGCTCGCCCGCGCGCTCGCGCCGGAGCCGTCGCTCGTGATCCTCGACGAACCGTTCTCCGCGCTCGACACGTCGCTGCGCCATGAAACGCGCAGCGCGGTCGCGGATGCGCTCGCCGCGGCGGGCGCGACATCGGTGCTCGTCACGCACGACCAGCCCGAGGCGATGACGCTCGGCGACGAAGTGGCGGTGATGTGGCACGGCCGCCTCGTACAAACGGCCGCGCCGCAGACGCTGTACCGGCAGCCGGTCACGCGCGACGTCGCGTCGTTCGTCGGGCAGGCCGTGCTGCTCGCCGGCCGCGTGCGCAGCATGCGCATCGCCTGCGCGCTCGGCGAACTGCCGCTCGTCGCGCCGCTGCCCGACGGGCCGGCCGACGCGATGCTGCGCCCCGAGCAGATCGGCATCGTGCCGGTCACGCAGGCCGATGCCGCGCGCGGCCATACGGCGCGCGTCGAAGCCGCGCAGTTCGCGGGCCAGGATGCCGATGTGGTCGTGCGCCTCGATGCCGATCCCGACGTGCTCGTGCGCGCACGCGTGCCGGGACACCGGTGTCCGGCCGTGGGCGAACGTGTCGCCCTGGTGGTGGATGGCGCGGTGATGGCGTACGCGCGCTGAGCGGTTGGCGGTTGGCGGTTGGCGGTTGGCGGTTGGCGGTTGGCGGTTGGCGGTTGGCGTTTGGCGTTTGGCGTTTGGCGTTCGGCGTTCGGCGTTCGGCGTTCGGCGTTCGGCGTTCGGCGTTCGGCGTTCGGCGTTCGGCGTTCGGCGCTTTTACACACGTTCACGCGCATTCAGGCATCGGCGCAACCCGCATCCGGCAACGGCCGGAAAGTCCGGCCGTCCGTCTCGACGGCCGCGCCCAGCAGCCGCGCGAGCCCCTTCGCGCCTTCGCGCATCACGACGTCGTGATTCCATCGGAACAGCGGCCGGCCCAGCGGCTCCAGCCGGTTCATCCAGCGCACGTGCGTGCGGATGTGCCAGTCGTAGCGCACGATCGTGCGTGCGCCGTCGGCGGCGAACGACCAGCATCCGTCGCCCTCGATCGCGCCGCTCGCGCGGCCTTCGAGCGCATGACGCGGCTCGACGCGTCGCACGCGCATGTCGAAGGTCAGCCGGTACGGCAGCGCGCCCTTCCACGTGTACCGGTGCAGCGCGCCGACGCCGCGCACGTCGCCCGGCTCGATCTCGACGGTGCGTACGGCGCCCTTCCACCAGTCGGGCCAGCGGTCGACCTGGTAGATCGCATCCCACACCGCCGCGAGCGGCGCGTCCACGCGCCAGGTCGTCGAGAACCGGTATTCCGCCATGCAGCCTCCGGCATGCCCGTCAGGGGCATGAGTCAGCGCACCGCTCAGGGCGCGAAGAAGCGTTCGGGAAACGCGACGTCGATCTCGACGTCGTCGAGCGTCACGGTTTCGAGCGGCACGTCGCCATCGTCCGCGAAGCTGACGACCTTCAGCGGAAAGCCGTCCTCGGTATCCAGCCAGAGCCGGTAGCGATGTACGCCGTCGACCGCATGCGCGGGCGCGCCCGTGACCGACACGCGCAGCGCGGTCCGGCCGCCGACGGCCTCCTCGCCTTCGGTCACCGTCGAGCCGCCCTCCTGCAGCGCATGAACGTTGCGCAACAGTTCGCCGACGTCGGACCGGTCGACCCGGTGGCCGCTGCGGTCGCGCACGAGCGGGTTGGACGGCGACAGCGTCAGCGCGGGCGGCGCATGCGCGCCGAACGGGCGCAGCCGCACCTTGCCGTCGCCGGGATCGTACGCGAGCACCGCGCCGTGATGCGGCGACACGAAATCCATCCGGACGAAGCCCGGTTTCAGGTACGCGTAGCGGAATTCCGTATGTTCGCCGCTGCGCGCGGACGAGCGGATCGTCGCGCGGTACGAGCGGACGTGGTCGAAATGCGCCTGCGCGACGGTCACGGGATCGGCGGTCATGCTCGCTCCTATCAGGCTCGCGGCCAGCAACGCGGCGATCACGGCGCCGCCTCGACATCGAGCACGCCTTCCATCCCGCGCTCGCGATGGCTGCTGAAAAACAGCAGCCGATGCGTGCAATAGTAGGCGAACCGGCCCGGCTGCGCCGGCGTGAAGCGAAACGTCTTCGGCGTCGTGCCGAGTGCCGTGTGCACCGCAATGCCGGCCTGCGGCGCATCGATTTCGAAGCTGTGCGGCACCAGGCCGGGCTCGGCCGACACGGTCAGCTCGACCGGCACGTGCGCCCGCACGATCACGTGGTTCGGTCGGAAGAAATAGCTGCCGCCGACGATCGCGACCCGCTGCACGCCGTCGGCGTCGACGGGCACGCGCACGGGTACGTCGCCCTCCGCCCGGGCAAGCGCGGTGCCCGCGGCGAGTGCCGCCAGCAACGGGATCAGCACGCGCCCCTTCGTCATCGTCATCTTCATCTCGTGCTCCGTACCGGCGCCGCGCGCATCACCCCTTCCACGCGTCGGTCTGGCCGCCGAGCGCACCGCACGCTTCGATCGCGAGTTCGCGCAGGCGCCGTTCATCGCCCTGGCCGGACAACGCGTAGCCCATCCCGCGATCCGACCAGAAATACGTGTAGCGGTCGCCGGCCGACATCGCCCGCGGCGCGACGCGCCGTGCGTCGTAGGCCGTCATGTACAGCGTCACGCGCTCGCCGTCCGCGCGCTGGTACATGAGTTGCGCGGCCGGCCCCGCGTCGCCCGGGAGCAGCCGTCCGCCGAGCAGCGCGTAGCCGTATTCGTCGAGCGACGGCGCGCGCACGGGCCGCCCGAGACGCGCGGACAGCCACCCGGCGAAGCGTTCCGGGTCGCCCGCTCCGACTTCGACCGGATGTTCGCGATCGGCCACGTACGTCGCGTACGCGACATCCGCGCGCGCGGCGAACGCCGGTTCGCTGTCGAGCGCGACCCAGCCCGCGTGCAGCGCGATGCCGATCAACAGCCCGGCCGCGAGCCCCGCGAGCGCATGGGCGATCCCGCGCCGACGCGGCGCGCGGCGCTGCACGAACAGCGCGGGCGCGGCTCCCGGCAGCGGAAACAGCGCCTGCAGTGCGTCGCGCTGCGCCCGGTAATGCGCGAATCGTTCGGCCTCCTCCGGATCGGCCTGCACCCGCTCGAGCATCTCGTTTCGCTCGCGCCCGGACAGCTCGCCGTCCAGCAACGCGGACAGCAGTTGCGCCGACGCATCGTCGTCCCGCTCGTCGTTCGAAGGTTTGCGCGGTTCGTCCATCATGTCTTCCCGATCACCCGTAACGCGGGCGTGCCGTGCGCCGACGGCTCGTCCGACAGCATCGCGCGCATCTGCCCGCGCGCCCGTGCGAGGCGCGACATCACCGTTCCCACCGGGACCCCGAGCACCTGTGCGGCATCGCGATAACTCAACTCCTCGAGCGCGACCAGCAGCAACACCTCGCGCTGCTCGACCGGCAGCCGGTACAGCGCGCGCTGCACGTCGCGCAGCACCAGCCCGCCGATCTCGCCGGCCGGCGCGGCCATCGTTTGCCACGGCGCCGTCGCATCGTCGACCGCGATCTCGTGCCGCGCGCGCAACTGGTCGATGAAGCGGTGCCGCAGCAGCGTCAGCAGCCACGCGCGCAGGTTGCCGCCATCGCGCGGCGGGCGGTTCAGCGCACGCTCGAGCGTGTCCTGCACGAGATCGTCCGCCCAGGCGCGGTCGCCCGTCAGCGCGCGCGCATAGCGCGTGAGATGCGGCAGCCACACCAGCAGATCCGATTCGTAGCTCATCAGGATGCCTCGCGCACCGCCACGCGGTCACGGGCGCGCAACGTGCCACATGCCGCCGATCCCGTCGCCGCCCGCGTCGCCGGGCTTGCGATCCTGCTTCCAGCGATACAGCGGGCGCCCGCGATACGCCCATTGCTTGCGGCCGTCGTCGCGCGCGACGAGACTCAGTGCACCCACGGCCTTGTCGTACGCGTCGGCGAGCGCGGGCGGCCAGTTGGCCGCGCACGCGCTGTCGCACGCGCTCTTGCCGGGCGCGTCGCGATCGAACACGTAGAGCGTCATGCGATCTTCGTCGACCAGCTTGCCGTCGCCGGCACGGGGCGGTTCCGCGGCGGCCGGCCGCACGATAGCCGCCGTCAGCGCGGCGGCAACGAGTATCCGTTTCATGTCCTTTCTCCTTGGCACGGCATCGCGACACGGCGGCACCGGCAGGGACGATCGGCTTCGTCGCGACCATTATCCCGCCGGCCGGTGCTGCCGGGATTCGGTATGTAAACGGACGAAGGAGGCCGATTATTCCGCGTCGGCCGACGAACACCGGCCGCGGCCGTTCATGCGACGAAAGAAAGCGCGCCCCAAAAAGGGCAACGCGGCATGACATTCCTGTCATGCCGCGTTGCGCGACCCGTTGCGCACGGCGGCCGATCTCGCGCCGCCGTGCGTGTCCGGCTGATTACCTCGGCAGTGCGCCCGTCAGCGACTGGAGCAGCGACGACACCGGGGCGAGCGGGTTGCCCGGCGCGCTGTTGCCCGAATGCGGCGTGACCGACAGGCCCGGCGCGGAGCCGAGCGCCGTGCCCACCGTCGTGCCGACCGCGTTGACGACCGTTGCCGTCGCGTTGCCGCCCGTCGTCAGCAGCGAGCCAACCGCCCCCGCCGTACCGCCGGCCGCGTTCGCGCCCGAGCCAAGCAGGCTGCCACCCGCCGCTGCCGTCGAACCGGCCGCGCCCGACAGCGCGCCGGCCGCCTGCCCGAGGGCCACCGGACCGTTCGCGAGTGCGCCCGTCACCGAACCGAGCGCACCGGTCAGTGCGCCGGCCGGGTTGCTGCCGCCCGTCAGGCCGCTCACGAGGTTCGTGATCGGTGCGATCGGGTTGTTGCCCGCCGCGCCGGACAACGTGCCGACCACCTGGTTCACGACGCCTTGCACCGGCGCCAGCGGGTTCGACCCGCCGAGGTTGCCGAGCGTGCCGACCACCTGGTTCACGACGCCCTGCACCGGCGCCAGCGGGTTCGTGCCGCCGAGGTTGCCGAGTGCGCCCACGACGGAGCCGACCGCGTTACCCAGTGCGTTCGTGGCCGTGCCGACCGCATTGCTGTTGCCCAGCGTGCCGACCACCTGGTTCACGACACCCTGCACCGGTGCCAGCGGATTCGAGCCACCGAGGTTGCCGAGTGCGCCCGTCACCGAGCCGAGTGCACCGGTCAGCGCACCAGCCGCGTTGCCGCCCGTCGGCAGCGCGTTCTGCAGGCCGTTGACGAGGTTCGTGATCGGCGCGATCGGGCTGCCGCCACCGGCGCCGGACAGCGTGCCGACGACCTGGTTCACGACGCCTTGCACCGGCGCCAGCGGATTCGAGCCGTCGAGCGTGCCCGCGAGCTGCGTGACGACACCCTGCACCGGCGCCAGCGGGCTGCCCGCGCCGCCGACGTTGCCGAGCGTGCCCGTGATCGTGTTGACCGCGTTGCTGAGCGTGCCGGCCGGGTTGCCGCTGCCGAGCGTACCCGTGACCTGGTCGACGACGTTCTGGATCGGGGCCAGCGGGTTCGAGCCGCCACCGATGCCGCCCAGTGCGCCCGTCACTGTGCCGAGTGCGCCGGTCAGCGCGCCTGCCGGGTTGCCGCTGCCGAGCGCGCCCGTGACCTGGTTCACGACACCTTGCACCGGGGCCAGCGGGTTCGAGCCGCCACCGATGCCGCCCAGTGCGCCCGTGACCGTACCGAGTGCACCGGTCAACGCACCAGCCGGGTTGCCGCCGCCGAGCGCGCCCGTTGCGGTACCGAGTGCGTTGCTTAGCGTCCCGGTCGCCGTGTTCAGTGCGCCGGTCAGCGCACCCGCGGGATTGCCGCCGCCGATAGCGCCCAATGCGCCGAGCGCCCCCGTCACGTTGCCGATTGCACCGGTTACCGTGCCGGCCGGATTGCCAGCACCGAGCTCACCCGCCACGGTACCGAGCGCACCCGTCAATGCGCTGGCCGGGTTGCCGTTATTGAGCGCAGTCGTGACTTGATTGACGACGCCTTGAACCGCCCCCAGCGGGTACGAGCCGCCGCCGATACCGCCCAGTGCGCCCGTTACCGTGCCGAGTGCGCCGGTCAGCGCACCAGCCGGGTTGCCACCGCCGAGCGCACCCGTTACTTGATTGACGACGCCTTGAACCGGCGCCAGCGGATTCGACCCGCCGCCGACGTTGCCGAGCGCACCGGTCACCGTGCCGAGTGCCCCCGTCAACGCACCAGCCGGGTTGCCACCGCCGAGTGCACCCGTTACTTGATTGACGACGCCTTGAACCGGCGCCAGCGGATTCGACCCGCCGCCGACGTTGCCGAGCGCACCGGTCACCGTACCGAGTGCC